>NZ_CATKQD010000010.1:0-114200 GCF_949768175.1 Pseudomonas sp. IT-P74
GCGCTCGAAAAACAAGGCCGGCCCACCTAAGGTCAATTATAAAAAAAATCACACAAACCAGGTTCCACGCTTTTGGTATGGTGCAGCTCATTTTTAATGGACTGAATTTGCGCCCACGGATCGGCATTCTTTTTCAAAGAGTTGCTGCATAAGTGCCCGAACCGATACCGATCAAGGACCACGAAAAAGAGACATGCCTGGTCAACAAGAGACTCATGGCCTGCGCCTTGTTCGTTGCGGCTGTCACCTGTGCACTGGTAGTGCGCATGTATGTCCTGCAGGTAGTCGAGTTCGACTATCACTCGACCATCTCCGAAAACAATCGCGTACATGTCCTGCCGATTACACCGCCCCGCGGGTTGATCTATGACCGCAACGGCGTACTCCTCGCAGACAACCGCCCCAGCTTCAACCTGACCATCACCCGCGAACGTGCATCCAATGTCAACGAAGAGCTGGACGAGGTCGTCAATCTCCTGCACTTGCCCGCTGAAGATCGCACGCTGTTCGACAAGGCGATGAAGCAGGCACGTCACCCCTTCGTACCCGTGACACTGTTCTATGAGCTGAGCGAAGAACAGATTGCCGTACTCGCCGTCAACGAGTTCCGTCTGCCGGGCCTCGATGTCGAGCCGCAGTTCGTTCGGCACTATCCATTGGGCGAGCACTTCGCCCATTCAGTCGGCTACGTCGGACGTATCAACGAGAAAGAGTCAAAGGCTTTGGATAACGTCGAGTACCGAGGTACCCAATCCATCGGCAAGACCGGGATCGAAAAATTCTACGAGTCGCAACTGCACGGCCATGTCGGTTATGAGGAAGTCGAAACCAATGCCCAGGGTCGCGTGCTGCGGGTGCTCAAGCACACTGACCCGGTGCCCGGCGAAAACATTGTCCTGAGCCTCGACATCAAGCTTCAGGAAGCCGCCGAACAAGCCCTGGGGGATCGCCGTGGTTCGGTGGTCGCGCTGGATCCGTCGACCGGTGAAGTGCTGGCCATGGTCAGCAACCCGAGTTTCGATCCGAACCTGTTCGTCACCGGTATCAGCTCCAGGGAATACTCCACACTCCGGGACTCCATCGACCGACCGCTGTTCAACCGTGTGCTGCGCGGTCTCTATGCGCCGGGTTCGACCATCAAGCCGGAAGTGGCAATCGCCGGCCTCGATGCCGGTGTCGTCACACCACAGACCCGTGTGTTCGACCCCGGTTATTACCAACTGCCGGATTTCGATCACAAGTACCGCAACTGGAACCACAGCGGCGACGGCTGGGTGGATATGGATGCGGCGATCATGCGTTCCAACGACACCTATTTCTACGACCTTGCTCACAAACTGGGGATTGATCGTCTGCACGATTACATGGCGATGTTCGGACTGGGTGAGAAAGTCTCCCTGGACATGAATGAAGAGTCTCCCGGCCTGATGCCATCCCAAGCCTGGAAACGCGCCACCCGTCGTCAGGCCTGGTTCCCGGGCGAGACGGTGATTCTCGGTATCGGCCAGGGCTATATGCAGGTCACGCCACTGCAGTTGGCCCAGGCCACCGCGCTGATTGCCAACAAAGGCGTGTGGAATCGCCCGCACCTGGCCAAAACCGTGGACGGTGTCGCGCCGGTGGATGAGCATCCGATGCCGAATATTCTGCTCAAGGATCCACGCGGCTGGGAGCAGGTCAACCATGGCATGCAGATGGTGATGCATGATGCCCGCGGGATTGCCCGGGCCGCAGCGGCGGGCGCGCAGTACCGTATTGCCGGTAAGAGCGGTACCGCACAGGTGGTGGCAATCAAGCAGGGCGAGCGTTACAACCGGGAGAAAACCCGCGAGCGTAACCGCGACAATGCCTTGTTCGTCGGTTTCGCCCCGGCCGAGCACCCGAAGATCGTGATTTCGGTGATGATCGAAAACGGCGAGGCCGGTGGTCGCGTTGCCGGTCCCGTGGTGCGGGAGATCATGGACGCCTGGCTACTCGACCAGGATGGCCATCTCAAGCCGCAGTACGTAGCGCCGAGCAAGGCTGCGGGCGATCCTCACGTCTGAATTTAGTCTGTCAGCCGTTGTTGCAGGCTTTCGAGAAAGATCGTCTCGGCACGGCTCATGCGCTGTTCGCGGTTCCACAGCCAATGAATGTCCACATCGGCAATCCCTTCGTGGGGCAGCAGCAGGGGGAACTCGGATCTGCAGGAAGGCCTCACGCGTAGGCGAGGGTTTTTTCTTCCAGCAACTCCTCATACAAATTTGCCCATTTGCGACCCATTTCGTCCGCCGTGAACAGATTTTGATAACGGGCCTGTGCCTTCTCGCCCATTTGCGCCGCCAGCACCGGGTTTTCCCAAAGCGTGCGCATCGCCTCGCGAAACGCCAATGGATTACTCGGTGGCACCACCAGCCCGGTCTCGTTATGGATGTTGATGTAACTGGTGCCAGTGCCAATCTCACTGGAGATCATCGGTTTGCCATACATCGCGCCTTCCAGCAGTGAAATGCCAAAGGCTTCGGAGCGCAGGTGCGACGGGAACACGATGGCATAGCTCAGTTGCAGCAACGCTACCTTGTCCTCGTCTCCCAGACGCCCGAGGAAGTGAATATTGCGTAAACCCAAGGCGGCCGCCTGGGCATGCAGCTCTTGTTCCAGCGGGCCGGCACCGACAATTACTGTCGGGTAATCCAGGTCCTTCAGGGCGTCGAGCAGGATGTGCAACCCTTTGTAGTAGCGCATCACACCCACAAACAGAAAGAACTTATCGCCAAGCTTTTGCCGCCAGTGAGCCGTTCGATCGCTGTCCGGCTGTGGGTAACCCGTCTTGTTCAATCCATAGGGGATCACTCGGGTCTTGTGCTGAAACTGTTGCAACACATCACTGGTGTGCAGGTAATTAGGCGATGCAACGATGATCCGGTCGGCGCTGTGCAGAAAGCGATTCATCAGCGGTCGGTAAAGTTTGAGCAGCTGTTTCTGGCGGATAATGTCCGAGTGGTACGTCACCACGCTGGGTTTGTTCAGACTGCTTGCGAAATGCACCAGGTCCATGAACGGCCATGGAAAGTGGTAATTGACTACGTCGGCCTCCGCTGCCAGCTCGCAAAACTGTTTGAAGACGCTCCAGGAAAAACCCGTGGAGGCGAACTGAATGTCGAGCCGGGCTCGATGGACTTCATGATGCGCGACCTGCATCACCGGCGGTGTCGGATCGGCACTGAGTGTCAGCACCTTGCCTTCAACGCCGTGCAGGGCGCCGCTTTCGCACAACTGGAAAATCACTTGTTCGATCCCGCCGACCGAGTCAGGCAGGTACGTCTTGAAAAAATGAAGAACTCGCATTCAACCTCCCAGAGCCTGGCGGTAAGCGCTGGCCGTGACTTGCGCGCAGCGCTCCCAGGTAAAAAGCCTTGCCTGTAGCAATCCGGCTTCTCGGCATGCCTGCCAATGCGCTAGATCCTCGATCAGACGACTCATTGCATCGCGCAAGCCGTCGGTTTCATCCGGTTCAACATAGTTACCCGCAGAGCCTGCGACTTCGGGCATGGCCGAACGTCGGGTCAGAATGACCGGCGTTCCGCAAGCCATGGCTTCCAGCACCGGCAGGCCAAAACCTTCGTAAAGCGACGGAAAAATCAATGCCCGGGCGCCGGCCAACAGCTGCGCAACGTGCTCGTCAGGCAGATAGCCCAGCAAACAGACACAACCGCGGGCCAGGGCCTGGTGCAATTCTTCGCTGAACTGCTCGCGCTGCCAGCCGGCCATGCCGACGATCAGCAATGGAAAACGCTGACGGACCGATTCCGGCAATCGGGCGTGGGCGCGCAGGGCGAGGGACAGATTCTTGCGCGGCTCCAGGGTACCGACACAGAGGAAGTATTCCCGCGCTTCAACGCCATGGTTCTTGAGTACAGCGTCGATAGCCTCGGGGGATCGCGGGTGAAAACGCGTGGCTACACCCAGCGGTGCGACGACAAATCGCTCGACCGGTAACCCGAAATGCGCCTGGGCTTCGTCAGCAATGAACTGCGAGTCGGTAAGAATCAGGCTTGCCTGTCGCACGCCATCGGTCACGCGCCGTTCGATTTCTCGCAAGCGCGCCGGTGGCTGCGTTTCGGGATAGTGCAGGTGAGTCAGGTCATGCAGGGTGATGACTGTCGGGCCGTCGAATGACAGCGGCCACAAACTCGGTTCGTGGTAGAGGTCGATGGCTTGCGCGCGGCCTTGATCGAAGCGTTTCTGCTCCAGCCACCGCCGGGCTTGATAGGCCCCCGGAATCTGCCGCAGCAATGGCGTCAGTCGGGAATAGCCGGGCATGGCCGCCTCAGGCAGCACATCACTCCAGCCCCAGCCATGAAACAGCGCCAGTTCAATATCCGGTTCACACGCCAGGGCGTTCGCCAGTTCGACGACGTAGTGGCCGATGCCGGTGCGCGGCGCCTGGAGAATCCGGGCGTTAAGGGCAATGCGCATGTTGCCTCTCTTGTGCGAGCGGCACGTCCGAGAGATTGCGCAGAGTGCGTTCGGCCAATTGCGCACTGGCTTCACGCCAACCGATCCAGCGCCAGTGCGCGACATCACGAGTGGCCGGGAATTGACCGCTGCTCTCGAAACGAATGACCAGGTCAGCCAGGCTTTGTGGTTCGGCCAGATCGAAGTACGCCATGAACTCGCCACCGATTTCGCGAAAAACCGCAATGTCGCTGCCCATGGCCGGCAGTCCACGCTGCATGGCTTCTACCAGTGGCAGGCCGAAGCCTTCCACAAAAGACGGAAACACCAGTGAGCTGGCGTGGGTGTAGGCATGTTCGAGGCTGGTGTCGTTCAGGTCGTTGAACATGAACAGTCGTTGGTTCAACTGCGGGTGATTACGGACCCGGGCCAGCAGTGCATCGCATTTCCAGCCGACTCGCCCGGCAATGCACAGACGGGCATTGGAGCCTGCCGCCCAGGCCCGTTCGAAGGCATCCAGCAGGTAGTCGTGGTTCTTGCGCGGCTCGATGGTACTGACCATCAAAAACACTGGTTCCGGCGTTCTGAAAATATGCGTCAGGCGCGGCTCGACGGCGGCCGTGACTTCGCTCAGGTCCAGTTCGGAGCCGAGGTGGAAATAGTCGAACCACAATTCACTGGCCTTGGCAGGACCCAGGCGGCGCTGCAGTTCATCACGCACCTGATCGCGCACCGTGGCGGAAATGGCCACATAGCCATCGGCGGTTTGGATGATCCAGTCGAACCATTCATTGAAAACCTGCACCAACCGCGTGTCGTAAAACTGCGGATGCGTCACGGGAATCAGGTCGTAAATCACCGAAACGATGCCCACGCCTTCACGTTTGAGTTGTTCGGCAAACGGGAAGAAATCGGTGTGCCAGGACGAGTCCAGCAGCACCAGTTGATCCCCCGGTTGGTGCTGCAGCGGCGTGCAACGTTTGGGCAGTTGATACTGATTGAGTTGGTCGATCAGACGCAGCGGCACGCTGAAGCAGGTCAGCGCTGTCAGTCGATAAGCCACGTATACCAAGCGCCGGGCGAAACGCGATGTCAGGCGTTTATCGAGCCGCTGATGCCATTGCCAGAAACGATGTGCCAGTCGGCCAAGTTGCCCGCCGAACATCATCAACTGATCGAAAAACGGAATGTTCAGCGCACCGAGTTTCAGCACCCGATAGAGTTTGCCCTTGAGCATCACAACCGGGATGCATTCAACACCGTCGACCGATTCCGGTAACTGGTTGACGACGTTGCGCACCACCCGCTGAATGCCCGAATTGACCTTGGGGTGCTGGAAAACGTGCGTACATTCCACCAAAAGACGCGTCATGGCGTGCCCCCCGAGGTCACCGGCGCGCTCGAACGCGTGACGGTGGTCTTCGCGGCCAACCACGAGCAGCCGACAAAGTCTTCCTGGCGGTTGTTGATCACATGGAACACCAACCCGTAATCGCGCCACTCGAAGTTGCGGTCCAGGTGTGAATCCAGGCGTGACAGGCTCAAGGCCACGGAATAGTTCCCCTTGCCCAGCCCCATGACGAAAGCAAAGCGATAGGTCACGCGCTCGCCAGCCTGCAAGTCGGTCAGCGCCTGATCCTGGCGATGGGTGTTGATGCCGTACATGGCCTGGCCCAGGCGATCCTTGATCATGAAGCCCAGTACCAGCCGTTCGATGTCCTGGCAAACCTCGACATTCACTTCCAGCACGACCGGCTGGCCGACTTCGGCGGCGTCGATGGAGCGTTCATGTTGGTCGAGCAAGCGCACGGTCAGGATCCGGGCTTCACCCGTTCCCGAAATGGTACTGACCTGGCCGCCGGCGAGGGCTTCCTGGCGCACGGTCTGTCCTTCACGCTCGGCGAGCAGGGCGTTGTAGTAATCCATCACGGATTCGGGTGTGTCGTGCATGGCCATGTGGCCGTTTTCCAGGAGGATCGCCGAGTCGCAGATCGACTGAATCGCCCCACGGTCATGGGAGACGATCAACAGCGTGGTACCGGCTTTGCGAAAACTGCGGATGCGGTCGAAACTTTTGTGCTGGAAGTAGGCATCGCCCACCGACAGTGCTTCATCGACGATCAAAATGTCCGGGCGCCGCGCGGTAGCCACACTGAACGCCAGACGCATTTGCATACCGCTGGAATAAGTGCGCACCGGGTGGTCGATGGCGTCGCCAATTTCCGCGAAGCGTTCGATTTCCGGCATCAACGCTTCTATTTCTTCGACCTGCATGCCCAGCAGTTGCCCGGCCATGACCGCATTCTGCCGGCCGGTAAAGTCCGCATGAAAACCCATGCCCAATTCCAGCAGGGCGGCGACGCGGCCTTCGAGCTCAATGGTGCCGCGGGTGGGTTGGGTGGTGCCGGTGATCATCTTCAACAAGGTGCTTTTGCCGGCGCCGTTGACCCCGACGATACCCACCGATTCTCCGGGGGCAATCTGGAAGGTCACGTCCTGCAGCACCCAATGCTGGCGATGACGGATCGGCGAGAACGGGACCAGCCATTCAACCAGTCGACTCCAGCGGGAAGGGTATTGTTTATAGGCCTTGCCCAGGCCGGTGACGCGTATGTGCCCCATCAGAGTTCATCCACCATTTCACCGACCCTCTGCCGAAACAGCCGAAGCCCGATGACGAGAAACAAAACGCTGGCGACCAGGATCGGCAGCAGCGAACTCCAGACGGGCCATTGGCCATACAGGAAGATGTTCTGGTAGCTGGTGATCAGGTTGGTCAGGGGGTTGAGTTGCAGCAAGCGCTGCACCCAATCGGGCAGGATGCTCAGCGGGTAAACGATTGGCGTCAGCCAGAACCAGAATTGCAGACAGATGGCGAAAAATTGCCCGACATCGCGAAAAAAAACATTCAATACGCCAAGAATAATCCCCAACCCGGCACAGAACATCACCTGTAACGCCAGCAGAGGAATGAGCGCCAACAGCGCCAGGCCCGGTAGTCGACCGGTGATCAACAGAAAGCCGAGGAACAAGCCGATGATGATTGCGAAGTTGATACCGGCATTCAACAGTACGATCACCGGCAGGCAGATCCGTGGAAAGCTGATTTTTTTCAGCAGGTTGGCGTTATCCAGAAACATGTTCTGGCTGCGCACGGTGATTTCCGCGAACAAGCCCCAGGTCAGCAACCCGGCGCAGAGGTAGATGCTGTAGGCCATACCGTCATCTACCCCCGGTAAACGCGCGCGCATGATCTGGGAAAAAATAACGGTGTAGACAATGATCATCGACAGCGGATTGAGCACGGTCCACAGGGCACCGAACAACGAATTGCGATAACGCGCCTGAAACTCTCGCTGGACGCTACCGAGGATGAACCCTCGATAGCTGCTCAGCGTGCGGTAAAGGGAAAGCAGCATTCAAACCGTCCTGCCGTATTGATCTTCGAAGCGGACGATGTCGTCCTCTCCCAGGTATTCGCCGCTTTGCACTTCGATGATCACAAGGTCGATCACGCCCGGATTTTCCAGGCGATGCTTGTGACCCGCGGCAATGAAGGTCGATTCGTTCTTGGCCACCAGGCGAGTGCCGGTGCCATTGTTGGTGACCCTGGCCATGCCTTCGACCACCACCCAGTGTTCATTGCGATGGTGGTGCATCTGCAGTGACAACTTGGCGCCGGGCTTGACCACGATGCGTTTGATCTTGAAGCGCGGGCCTTCCTCGAGCACGGTGTAGGTGCCCCATGGCCGGCTGACGGTACGGTGCAGGCGATAGGCTTCGTGCTCTTTATCCTTGAGTTGCCTGGCCACCCGGCGCACATCCTGGGCGCGGTCGGCGTGGGCCACCAGCACCGCGTCGGCGGTGTCGACGATGATCAGGTTGTCCACGCCCACGGTCGCGACCAGACGGTCTTCGCTGTGGACGAAGTTGTCGTGGCTGTCGATGAAAATCGACTCGCCGACGGCGCGGTTGTTTTGTGCATCCGCCGGTACCAGCGCGGCCACCGCACCCCAGGATCCGATGTCGCTCCAGTCGAAACGGGCCGGCACGACAACCACCTTGTCGGAGCGCTCCATCAACGCGTAGTCGATGGAAATGTCCATGATCTCGCCAAACAGGGCCGGCGACAGTTCCTGTTGCAGGCAACCCGCGTTTTCCACCGCAGCGCTGGCGGCCATGCAGGTTTGCGTCTGCTCCAGCAAGTCGGGCGCATGGGTTTGCAGTTCGGCCAGTACGCTGGCGACCGAGAAGCAGAACATCCCGGAGTTCCACAGGAAGTTGCCGCTTTCCAGGTAATGAGTCGCGGTTTGCAGGTCAGGTTTTTCGACGAAGCGTCGCACGCTGGCAGCGCCCTTGTCGTCCAGCGAAGTGCCGGCTTCAATGTAGCCAAAACCGGTTTCCGGCGCCGTCGGCACCACACCAAAGGTCACCAGGTGACCGCGCCTGGCCAGCGTCACGGCATGCTCGACCGCGTCCTTCAGTGCGTCGACATTGACGATCAGATGGTCGGCGGGCATGACCAGCATGATCGCGTCGTCGCCATGCAGGGCCTGGAGGGAGAGGGCGGCGGCGGCAATGGCCGGCGCCGTGTTGCGACCCGTCGGCTCCAGCAGGAAGTGCCCGCGATGACGGCCCAGGTGCGCGTCCCGAAAGTGATCCTTGCTCTGGAAGTAGTACTCGCGGTTGGTCACCGTGACGATATCGCCCCAGCCGGCGATCAGCTGCGCGGCACGCCGATAGGTCTTGCCCAGCAGCGACTGGCCGTCGGGCAATACCATGAAGGGTTTGGGATGGTCCTCACGCGACACCGGCCACAACCTTGTCCCGGCACCACCGGAGAGAATCACGGGAATCAGCATGGCCTACTCCTTGGCGACGCGTTTCATGTCCGCATCCATCATCATGCGGATCAAGGCATCCAGATCGGTTTTTGGTTTCCAGCCCAGCACACGCTGGGCCTTGGCCGGGTTGCCGAGCAGCACTTCGACTTCGGCCGGGCGGAAGAACGCCGGGTCGATCTTCACGTAGTCGCGGTAGTTCAGGCCCACATGATCGAAGGCAATCCGGCACATCTCGCGCACGGTGGTGGTCACACCGGTGGCCACCACGAAGTCGTCGGGCTTGTCCTGTTGCAGCATCAGCCACATGGCTTCGACGTAGTCCCCGGCAAAACCCCAGTCGCGCTTGGCGTCGATGTTGCCCAGGCGCAGTTCCTGCTGCTTGCCCTGCTTGATTCGGGCAGCGGCATCGGTGACTTTGCGCGTCACGAACTCGATGCCGCGCAGCGGTGATTCATGGTTGAACAGAATGCCGCTGCTGGCGTGCAGGTTGAAGCTCTCGCGGTAGTTCACGGTGATCCAGTGGCCGTACAACTTGGCTACGCCATACGGGCTGCGCGGATAGAATGGCGTGTTCTCGTCCTGCTGTTCGGCCTGGATCAGGCCGAACATTTCGCTGGTGGACGCCTGGTAAAAACGCGTGTGCGGGCTGAACTGACGGATCGCTTCGAGCAGGTGGGTAACGCCCAGACCGTCGACGATGCCGGTGGTCACCGGTTGATCCCAGGAGGCCGCGACAAAGCTTTGCGCGGCGAGGTTATAGACCTCGTCCGGCGCCGACTTGATCACTGCGCGCTGCACTGAACAGGCATCGGCCATGTCGCCGTCCAGGTAGACGATGTCCGCCTCGATGCCCATCTCGCGCAGGCGCCAGCGCGAGTCGCTGCTGCGACGCGCCACCAGGCCGTGGACTTTGTAGCCCTTGTCGAGCAGCAGTTTGGCCAGATACGCGCCATCCTGGCCGGTGATACCTGTGATCAATGCACTTTTAGTCATTCTTGTCGTACTCGCTTCTCCCAGTCGGACAGGATCGCCCGCAGGGATTGTTGTGTTGTGATTTCAGATTTCCATCCGGTGGTTTCGATCAGGCTGCGAATGCTCTGCTCGCGCCCCGAGCAAGCTGACGTACAGGAACGTGCCGGTGAAGCCGCATGCCTTGAAGGCTCGCAGCAGGTTCAGGGTGCCCAGCAGATTGATGTTCAGGGTGCGCGCCGGATCACGAAAGGCGTCCGGGACGAAAGTCTGGCCAGCCAGGTGAATTACCGCATCGGGCAATTCCGGCCACAAGCCTTCGAGGCTGTCCGGCGCGGCGAGATCGTAGCGGCAAGGAACAGGCAGAAGTTCCCATTCCGAGGCATCGGCCTGCAAACGCGATTGGGTGTGCTGTCCTGTGAATCCAGTCAGGCCCGTGACAAACAGACGTTTTTTCAACCGCGACCCCCCGGTCATGCATTTCATCCATTCCTGATTGGCTTGATGGAAGGGTCTTACGAACCAACAGGATCGCTCGCAAAGACAGATGAAATGTTTGTTGTAGTTGTTTGCTGGTCAATCTGTGCCATTTGCTCGGCAATTTCAACAGGTCCAATCGTGACCGGTCAGTTCTCGTCAGCGTAGCCTGATTTATTCTCGTCGGGCGGTTCACGAATCCTCAACGGATGTGGTTAGAATGCCCTTCGTCACGATTATCCGGGGTTCGGCAGCGTCGCTTCGAAACTGCGAGAAACTGACCACTAAAACAAGAACGAAGACGGGCAGCAAGACGATGGACGAGCGCCAGTAAACACTGACTCGAACCGTGTTCTCCCCGTCATGGCGTGAGGCTGCCGGGATGGCGGTGTCACCGTGGGATACCATGAATTTTATTCTTTACTCCGACGTCAACGACAGCTCCATCAGCCAGAGTCTCGGCCGTCCCGAGTACAGTTACTACTTCGTGCTCAAGGCGTATCGCCCTGTACTCGAAAGCCTTGGGCGAGTGCATGTGGTGTCCTCCACCGCCGAGGTCGATCCGCTCTACAAACAATTATTGGCCGCCGGCGAAGACAGTCTGTTCCTGTCGTTTACGCCGCCGCAGAAAACCCCGAACGACCTTGAGTGCCCGACGATCTGCGTGGTGGCCTGGGAGTTTGATTCGATTCCCGATGAACAATGGGATAACGACCCGCGCCAGGACTGGACGCAAATGCTGGCGCGGCAGGGCCGGGTGATTACACTCTCCAGCCATACCGCCCGGGCGATTCGTCGGGCCATGGGCGAAGACTTTCCGGTGTTGGTGTTGCCGACGCCGTTGTGGGAAAACTTCGCCGACATTCGTAGTCGCCACACCAGCGTCCCGATCAGCACCGGCTCGACCCTGGACATCAAGGGTTGCATCTTCGATACGCGTACCCTCGGGCTGAGCGCCGATGCACTGATTCCCGTCGTGCCGAGCGCCGAGGAACTGGCGGCGCTCGAGGCCGAGCTGGAGGCATTGAAGCCACCGCCGCTGACGCTCAAGCGCCGCTTGGTGATTGCTCGCCATTACCTGCATATGTGGCGCCTGGACAAAGGTAAATCGCTGCCGATCCCGGTGCATCGCACGCATTTTCTAAGCCAGTGGTACTGGGAAGGGATTCGCGACTTGTTGTCGCAAACCGCCCATGAACGTCTCGCTGACTGGTTGCCGGCCATCGCCGGCCCGCAGACGATTGCAGTACCCGAGCCAGAACCGCGACAGTGGCCGGACACTACCGCCCAGGTCGAAACACAGGTTGACGGTGTGGTGTACGTCACCGTGTTCAACCCGCGTGACGGTCGCAAAAACTGGCATCAGCTGATCACCGCATTCTGCTGGGCGTTCCGTGAAACGTCTGACGCGACACTGGTGCTGAAGATTACCCAAAGCGATCTGTCGTCCTACCACGACGAACTGATGACGTTGCTCGCGCAGCTTTCGCCGTTCGCCTGTCGGGTGGTGGTCATGCACGGCTACCTGGACGACCCGCAATACGCCCGTCTGTACGAAGCCGCCAGTTACTACGTCAATGCCTCGCGCTGCGAAGGGCTGTGCCTGCCGCTGATGGAGTTCATGGCCAGCGGCAAACCGGTGATTGCCCCGGATCACACGGCCATGGAGGACTACATCGATGAGCGTGTGGCGTTTGTGGTCACGTCCAGCGAAGAGCTGACCATCTGGCCACAGGACACTCGCATCATCTACCGCACCCTGCGTTACCGGCCGGATTGGGGTTCGCTGAAAACCGCTTACGAAAACAGCTACCGTCTGGCCAAGGAACAACCGCTGGAGTATCAGCGCATGTCCCTGGCCGCCGTCGAACGCATGCGTGATTACTGCGCATTCGCCCCGGTGCACAAACGCATGGCGGATTTTTTCGGGCTGGCGCCACAGGCTTTGCCGACAGCAACCGTGACGGATACCGCCTCATGCTGATCATCATTCATTCGGAAACCAACCAGCACACCATTGCCCAGAACCTTGGCCGCTCGGAGTACAGCTATTACTTCGTGCTCAAGGAGTACCGACCCGTGCTGGAGCGGCTGGGGCGAGTGGTAGAAGTCAGCGACCCGCAGACCGAAGTCGATGCCTTGTACCTGGACTGTTTATCCCGTGGCGAAGCGTGCGTGTTCCTGTCGTTTTCACCACCTCATCGCACGCCGGTCAATTTCACCTGCCCGACGCTGCCGGTGTTCGCGTGGGAATTCAGCACTATCCCCAACGAACCCTTTGCCGGTGATCCGCTCAATGACTGGCGCACGGTATTGCAGGCAGCGGGTGCGGCGATTACACATTCCAGCTACACCGTGAATGCGGTGCGCGAGGCGATGGGCGCCGACTATCCGGTCATCGCGGTACCGGCCCCGGTATGGGACCGGTTTTCCGAGCGCGGCGCCCACTTGCAACGCCAGCCCCTGGCCAGTCAGGTGCGGTTGACGCTCAAGGGGTTGCTGGCCGACAGCCGCGAACTCGACTTGCGTGCCTTCGGCCCCGTGGCCACTCGCGAAGGTGCGGGTATTGATTTCGAGGCCCCGCCGAGTGAGCACGAGTTGGTCCTCGACGGCGTGATTTATACCTCGGTGTTCAACCCCGGTGACGGGCGCAAGAACTGGGAAGACATGCTCAGTGCCTTTTGCGTGACGTTTCGCGAGGTGGACGACGCAACGCTGGTGCTCAAGTTGACGCACCACGATGCCGAGCAAGCGCTGACCGACATCCTTCACCACTTGTACAAAAACCAGTCTTACCGCTGCCGGGTCGTATTGATTTACGGCTATCTGGCTGACGCAGACTATGAGCAGCTGGTGCAAGCCACAAGTTATGTGGTCAACACATCCTATGGCGAAGGCCAATGTCTTCCGCTGATGGAGTTCATGTCCTGTGGCAAACCGGCGGTGGCGCCACGGACCACGGCGATGATCGATTATCTGGATGCCGATAATGCATTCCTGATTGACTCCACCGATGAGCTGACGGCCTGGCCACATGACCCGCGCAGGGCGTTTCGTACCTTGCGCTACGTCACCAATTGGGCGTCGTTGTGCAGGGCTTACCAATCAAGCTATGACGTGGCCAAGGGTGATCCCGGGCGTTATGCACAGATGTCCGTGCACGCAGTGGCCAGCCTCAGGAAGTTCTGCAGCCAGGCCACAGCCGAGCAGCGGCTTGGCGTATTTTTTGAGCGCTTGTTCGAAAACCGTGTCGTGGAAACCCCTGAGGCATGATTCGCGCATTGGTCAGACGTTTTTTTCCAGAGACGAAACCCGAGCCCCGGCCCGCGCCGTCGCCGGTCGAGCAATCCCGTGTGTCGCCAAGAGACGTGGGCTTGCACGATGCAATACATGACGGCTGGTTTTGCGGAGACAGCGGCGAATTGCTCAAGGGGTTTGCCATTACCGCCGACGACACCTTGCTGGATGTCGGCTGCGGCGAAGGGGTGGCGACCTTGTTCGCGGTCCGCCAGGGCGCTTCGGTGATTTTCACCGACAGTGAACACGACAAGGTCCGCGAGCTTGCCCGGCAAGTGGCGGCGCAATCGGACAAACCGAACCTGGGGCTGGTCAGCAACAGTTTGCCGCTGCCATTGGCCGACGGGTGCGCCAGCAAAGTCGTGTGCATGGAAGTGCTGGAACACATCGATCAGCCAGAGCCCTTCATGGCCGAACTGGTGCGCATGGGCCGCCCCGGCGCGCTGTACCTGCTGAGCGTGCCGTCCCCGGTGGGCGAGCATCTGCAGAAAGGCATCGCCCCGGCCAGCTATTTTCAATCGCCCAATCACGTGCAGATTTTCAGCCCCGAGCGATTCGCCGCGCTGGTGGAAGACGCGGGCCTGGTAATCGAGCATCGCCAGGCCACCGGGTTTTTCTGGGTCATGGGCATGATTTTTTTCTGGGCCAGCGAGCGGGCTGCCGGGCGTGAATTGGGTGGCGCGGTTCGCGACCGGATTCAGGCGCCGTATCCGCCGCTGATGGAGAGCTGGGCGAAAACCTGGCAGGACTTGCTGGCCCAGCCTGACGGGTTGGCGATCAAGCAGATGCTGGACCGGTTCATGCCCAAGAGCCAGGTGATCATTGCCCGCAAACCCCATGTCCAGGAGGGCGCATGAGCAACGAAAAACGGATCATGGACATCGAGTTGCTGCGCGGCATTGCGGTGCTTGGCGTGCTGTTTCATCACCTGCAGGACAGCCTGTTCGCGGCGGCCGTGCCGTTGCTGCAGGCCATCACGCTGTACAGCCAGCCGTGGTGGGGCGTGGATCTGTTTTTCGCGATCTCGGGTTTCGTCATTGCCCGCAGCCTGATCCCGGCCTTGCGCCGCTGCACAACTCGCCAGGAATACTGGCAACAGACGCGCAATTTCTGGTTGCGCCGGGCCTTTCGTTTGCTGCCGTCGGCCTGGCTGTGGCTGGCGCTGATGTTGTTGGCGTGTCTTTTTCTCAACCGCTCCGGCGCGTTCGGCACCCTGCACGCGAACCTTCAGGCGACACTGGCCGGCGTTGCGCAGTACGCCAATTTCCGCTTTGCCGACAGTTTTTATCATTACGAATATGGCACCAGTTTCGTGTACTGGAGCCTGTCGCTGGAGGAGCAGTTCTACCTGCTGTTCCCGCTGATGATCGTGCTGTTTCGCAAGCACCTGGTGTGGGCGTTGCTGGCGCTGGTGGCGGTGCAATTGTTCACCTTGCGCACGCCGATCCTGATGGTGGTGCGTACCGACGCGCTGGCCCTTGGCGTGCTGTTGGCGATGTGGAGTACGCAACCGTCGTACCTGCGCTGGGAGCCAAAATTCCTGCGTCGTCCATGGGCGGGTGTTGCCGCACTGATCGCGGTATCGCTGCTGCTCAGCTTCATGGCAACGGATCGTTTCACCTTCACGTCTTACCGGATCGGCGTGATTGCGCTGTTGTGTGCGCTGCTGGTCTGGATCGCTTCTTACAACCGAGATTACCTGTTGCCGCGCGGAGTGTTCAAAAACCTGATGACCTGGGTCGGCAGCCGTTCCTACGGGATTTACCTGATCCACATCCCCGCCTACTTGCTGGTTCGTGAGTTCATTTTCCGTTTACAGGCTGCCGGGCTGCCCAGTCCGGCTGGCCATCCGATACTGATGTTGCTGATGGCTGGCGGCCTGATCGTGCTGCTGAGCGAACTCAACTATCGCTTCATTGAAATGCCCCTGCGCAACCGCGGCGCCTCGCTGGTCAAACGCCTGGGCACCTCCCGAACAGCCATCCCATCCTCTGGAGCCACCTCATGCTGAGCCTTTTGAAGAAACTCACGGCGGGCACGCCCGCGCCTGTGCAGGCAGAGACACCGCCCGCGGCGCCAGTGGCGGAGAAAGTCGACCCCTACATGCTCGGTCTGCACGACGCGATGCTCAGCGGCTGGTTCAATCAGCAGACCGGCGAACTGTTCACCGGCTTCCCGGTGACCCCCGAGGACACGCTGCTGGATGTCGGCTGCGGCGACGGCGGCAACGTGCATTTCTGCGGGATGCGCGGGGCGAAGATCATCATCGCCGATATCGACGCGGCCAAGGTCGAGGCGACACGCCAGCGCCTGGGCGATACACCGGCCCGCGACGTCGAATGCCATGTCACCGACTGCAACCCGCTGCCGATTGCCGATGGGACGGCCACCCGGGTGGTGTCGACCGAAGTCATCGAGCACGTGGACGATCCGGCCCAATTCCTCGCTGAACTGGTGCGTGTGGGCAAACCGGGCGCGTTGTATCTGTTGAGCGTCCCGCACCCCAGCTCCGAAGACCTGCAGAAAGATATCGCGGCGGCCGAGTATTTCCAGAAGCCCAACCACATCCGCATCATCAGCGAAGAACAGTTCAAGGCCATGGTCAGCGATGCGGGCCTGGAAGTGATCAGCCACAGCCAGTACGGATTCTACTGGTCGATGTGGATGCTGTTGTTCTGGGAAGCCAAGGTCGATTTCAGCAACCCGGACCATCCGTTGCTCAACCACTGGGCGGACACCTGGCAGGCGATCCTGGCTTCGCCACGGGGTACGCAGATCAAGCAGGCGCTGGATGCGGTGGTGGCGAAAAGCCAGGTGATCATTGCGCGTAAGCCCTGATCGGCATTAGGGCTACCCACATGCTCATGCATGATCCAGCGTCGCAGACAGGTTCGGCGATCGGGTACTGATGCCCATGAAGCGCCGCACGCGTTCCCCTTCGGCATCGCATCGTATGGTTTGCGGTGCGGCATCCAATTGGATGTTACCGTTTTCCATGAATACGACCCGGTCGGATATCGACATGGCAAAGTCCATTTCGTGGGTCACGATCAGCATGGTCATGCCTTCTTTGGCCAGGTCGCGGATCACGTTCAGCACGTCGTTTACCAGTTCCGGGTCGAGGGCCGAGGTTGGCTCATCGAACAGCATGATCTGCGGCTCCATCGCCAGGGCTCGAGCGATCGCCACGCGTTGTTGCTGCCCGCCGGAGAGCTGGTGCGGGTACTTGTGGGCATGGGCCAGCAAGCCGACCTTGTCCAGTAGCGCGTAGGCACGATGTTCACTCAGCTCGCCCGGCTGACCGTGGTAACGGGGCGCCAGGGTGACGTTGTCGAGAATGGTGCGGTGCGGGAACAGGTTGAAGCTCTGGAACACCATGCCGATGTGCCGCACGCCTTTGCGCAGGCGGGCGCCGTTGGGTTTGTCCGACGCTTCGATGAATTTTTCGCCGAACAACAGAATGTCGCCGGTATCGATGGTTTCCAGGCCGTTGACCGTGCGGATCAGAGACGTTTTGCCGGAGCCGGATGGCCCGATGATCGAGACCACCTGGCCGTATTCGACATTCAGGTCGATACCCATCAGTACCTGGTGGGTGCCATAGCTCTTCTGGATGTTCTTCAGTTGCAGGATGGGCGTCGCGTTGTTGCCAGCGGCTTTGCGCGCAATGTCGGGCAAGGCTTCGGCGCTGGCCTTGAAACTGGCGATGGTGGCCGCGTCGAGTGTGTGCGGCTTGCGGAAGTTCAGGTCCAGGTAGCGCTCCAGGCGCTGCAGGAAATAGCCGAACACGGTGACGATCAACACGTAATAGACGCCTACCGCGGCCAGGGTTTCCATGACCAGGAAGTTGGTGGCATAGAGGCGTTGGCCGACGGTGAGGATTTCGGTCAGGGAGATGACCGAGACCAGCGAGGTCAGCTTGACCACCGTGATGTATTCATTAATCAGCGTGGGCAGCGAAATACGGAAGGCCTGGGGGATCACGATCAGGCGTTGCATGCCGAACAGGCCGACACCCAGAGCGCGCCCGGCTTCCTTCTGGCCCTTGGCCACGGAGATCAGGCCGCCACGATGGATTTCCGCCATGTACGCCGCTTCCGTAACCACCAGGGCCAGCAACCCTGCGTAGAAGGGGTTGGACAGAATCGGTCCGCTACCGGGAAACAATTGCGGCAGGTTGTAGACGAAGACCACCAGCACCAGCAACGGGATGCTGCGGAAGAACCAGATGTAGACCGCTGCGGGAATGCGCAGCAAGAGCGATTGGGACAGCTTGGCCGAGGCCAGGACAAAACCCAGCAGCATGCCGATGAACCAGGCCAAAGCACTGAGCTGGACCACCGTGACGCAGGCCTTCCAGAAGTCCGGCAGGGAGAACAGGGATAAGAAATACGACCAATCGAATTGCATGGGGCACCTCGATCTGCCGCCCCGGTGCAGGGGAGGCAGATGACCAGACTACAAGGACAGGTTCTTAGTTGGCAGTCGGTTCTTCCAGGCCATATTTCTGGAGAATTGCCGCGTATTCACCGCTCTTTTTGCTCTCCTCGAAGGCCTTTTGCACGGCCTGGAAAGTTTCGTCGTTACCTTTCTTGACGAAGATGCCCAGGGTTTGCTGATAAATCGGATGCTCAGTGGTGATCACGACCCGGCCGTTGGTCTTTTCCGCGATCATTTTTGCCGCGCCAGCGATTTCGACCTGGGCCTGGATGTTTTTGGACAGCAGGGCCTGCGTCACTTCGGGCGCCGAAGGGTACTCGCTGACGGTGATCGCGCCTTTGTTGTTCGGCACGCAGTAATCATCGGAGAGCTTCTTGAATTCCTTGACCCAGGTGGTGCCCTGTTCCAGGCCAAGTTTCAGACCGCACAGGTCTTCAGGCTTTTTCGCATTGATCTCGCTGCCCTTGGGCACCATGACCGCGGCGCCGGTATTGGCATAGGCGATGGTCTGGGCCTGGGTCTGGCGCTCCGGTGTGATGTACATGCCGGAAATGATCGCGTCGTACTTGCCGGAGTTCAGGCCCAGGATCAGGCTCGGGAACTTGGTATCGACGAACTCCACCTTGGCGTTCATGTGTTTGGCCAGTGACGTTGCCAGCTCGGGGTCCGAACCCACTACGTTTTTGTCCTTGTCATAGGACTCGAAGGGCGGGTAGGTGATCTCCATGCCGACCTTTAACGTGTCTGCCGCGGCCATGCTCACCGAGGCACCGAACATACCGGCTGCCAATACAGCCAGGCTCAAAAGGTTTTTCTTGTTGTTTTTCATGATGTGCTGACTCCGGCGTAGGTAGGGGTTTAGCTGAAAACTTCAATCAGGACGGTTGAGCCTGATTTTTCAAATGTCCGAAACTGGCGGGCTTGCGTGCCTTGCCTGGCAGTTGAACGTCCCCGTTGGCCACCCTCTGGCGCAGATACTGATAAGTCTGCAGCGCTTGGCCATACATGTGTTCGCCGATGGTGATTTCTTCGTAGTCGTTGCCTGCCTGGGCGAACCCGGGCAGCGGCTTGATCTGGGTGTGGTAGTCGCAGGCATAAAACAGCGGGAAGGAGTAACGCTCCTCCTTCACGCTGCGCACCCGGTGCGCGGTGGCAACGAAAGCGCCTGCCGTCATCACTTCCAGCATGTCGCCGATGTTGACGACAAAGGCATCGGCCATCGGTGGTGCATCGATCCATTGGCCACGATCGTTCATCACCTCAAGGCCCGGTTTGTCGGCCAAAAGGATGGTGAAGCACTCGTAGTCAGTATGGGCACCAAGACCCGGTGCGTCATGGGCTGCACCGTCGAAGGGATAGTGGATCAGACGCAGCTTGGACGGCGGACGGGTCACCAGGCTGTCGAAATAGTTTTCTTCCAGGCCCAGGGTCAGGGCGAAGCCGCCGAACAGGCGCCGGCCCAAGGCGAAGATGGCTTCATAGTAGGCCTGCACCGAGGCCTTGAAACCTTGCAGCTGCGGCCAGTCGTTGGGCCCCAGCAACGGGGTGTTGGCCAGCACCAGCGGGTCATCGGCCGGGACTTCGAAGCCGACGTCGAAGGCTTCCTTGTGATCCGGCTTGCCCTTGGAATAGACCTCTTCGCCTTCGGGTACAAAACCCTTGTGGGTTTGCGAGGTGCCGATGTAGTGGCGCATCTTGGTGTCGATGGGCTGGTCGAAAAAGTCTTTGGCAGCCTGGCGCAGGTTGGCGATCAGTTGCGGGTCGATGCCGTGATTGGTGATATAGAGGAACCCGACCTCGCTGGCGGCGCGCCCCAATTGTTCGGCCACGGCCAGGCGGTGTTCCAGTTCAAAGCTGAACAGACCGGCGATGTTGACCACCGGGATGCTATTGAAGTTGGCTTTGTGTGTGTCAGTGCTGGCGCTGTTGTTTTTGTTGTCAGGCATGACGCATCGGCTCCCTAAGGATGGCTTGAGTGGCTGAAACGCTCGAAGTGTTCACGCTCGGTCTGGCCCATCCACACGTTCAATGACCACAGGTCGGCGACCGGGACATTGGTGAAGGGCAAATGATGCAGGTAGCCGTCGGCGCCGAATTCCGGGGTCAGGGTGCTGACCTGGTAACCGCGGGTTTGCTGCGAGCGCCAGATGCTTTCCCAGTGCTGCTGATGGAAGGCCAGTTCCCTTGCATATTCCGGAGCCGCCGGGTGCGGAACCTGCGGTCCCTGGTCATAACCGACCCGGGCCTGGATATGGTGAACCCGCTCGATGAAAGCGCTCAGGTCATCGGCCGGGTCATTCAACAGGCGCTCGCAGGTCACGACCCAATGGCTGATGTCACTGGTGAACAACAGCTCGGGCAGTTGCCGGATCAACTCCAGGGTCACCCAGGGGTTGAACAGCGAACGTGAGCGGTGGGTTTCAAAGCTGCAGACCTGGCCGTGCTTGCGCGCCAGATCCAGCGCCTGGCCAAAAAACTCCACTTGCTGTGGCAAGGACCAGCGGTCATTGCCCGCCAGCACGTTGACGAAGCGTGGACCGAGTTCGGCAGCCCAGGCGAGTTTCTGGTCGAGGTCATCAAGGTGAGCGGCAGGCGTTGCCGACTGGTCCGGCAGCACGTCGTACGCGGTGAAGACCGTGCTGATATAGCCCAGGCGATTGGCCTGCAGAAAAGCGCCAAACTCGGCCCGTTCACGGGCGTCCAGTGGCAGGCGTGCTTCCATGCCATCGAAGCCCGCGTGCAGCAACTCCTCGAGCGCCTGAGCCTTGGTGGCGGTATAGCCCCACAGCGTGCGGAAAATTTCCAGCTTCATCGGTGATCCTCAAAAATCCCAGGGCCTGCTGCAAAAGCACTTCGACGGCGCCAGGCTGCCAAGCGCCTGGTTCGCTGTGGAGTCGATGTTAGGCACAGGCCGGGCACTGAAAGAATCTGAAAGTTCAAATGAATACTTCAGACTTTCGTTAACAAATAGCTTGCTATTTATAGTGCTGGCCAAGAGGGATTTTAAGGGCGAGAACGTGTCTGCGTTGGCTATTAGCGAGAGATGCCATTGTTACGGCATCATTTTGAAGAGTCCCAAGCGACACCGGGGCGACGAAGTTCCAGGCTACTTGTCATTCCTGGCATGCGCTACCTTCGCTCGAATGCCATCAAGATATTGGGACTTAAGCTCTGTCGTTAACGGACCAAGAATGGGGTTTGCCTTGAACCGGGCCAACAGATGCTCAATCACCCGATCCACCTTGGCGTAGGCAGCAGTGACGCTTGAAGGTACCAGCGGATCAAACTGAATCCCTTCCATCTCGATATCGAGTCGCTTCAACACGGGTTGTGCATCCAGGATCTGATGGCGTATTTCATCCACTGAACATTGCATTGTCGACCTCCTTGTAATGCCATAAGTACAGACACGCCTATCGTTAACTGCATCTCGGATGACGCAGTCAGGGTATGGCAGTTGCTGTCTTAAAAATGAAACAAAATTGTCGCGTAGAAATATTACTGAAATGTTTCAATCCTATGATCGAGGGAGATCTTTTTTCAGGTTACCTCCCACATGCGTCGAGTTGTGTTCAATCAAAAAGGAGGCGTTGGCAAATCAAGCATCGCTTGCAATCTCGCGGCTGTCAGTGCTGCCGAAGGCTACAGGACGCTGCTGGTGGATCTCGATCCTCAGGCTAACTCGACTCAATACCTGACAGGGCTGACAGGCGATGATATCCCCATGGGGATTGCCGATTTCTTCAAGCAAACCTTATCCAGCGGCCCGGCCAGCAAAAAGAATCGGGTGGCCATCACTGATACTCGCTACGACAATCTGCATCTGGTTACGGCCAGTCGGGAGCTTGCCGATCTGCAGTCAAAGCTTGAGTCAAAATTCAAGATCAATAAGCTGCGCCGCTTGTTGGTGGAGCTTTCCGAGGATTACGAGCGCATTTATATCGATACGCCACCGTCCCTGAATTTCTATACCTTCAGCGCACTGATCGCCGCCGACCGCGTGCTGATTCCATTTGATTGCGACAGCTTTTCCCGTCAGGCGCTTTATAACGTCATCGCGCAAGTGGCCGAGTTGCAGGCTGACCATCATGAGTCGTTGATCGTGGAAGGTGTGGTGATCAACCAGTTTGTGGCGCGTGCCAGCGTGCACCAGACGCTGATCGACGAGTTGTTGGCCGAAGGCTTGCCCGTGTTGCCGGATTATTTGAGTAGCACGGTCAAAATGCGTGAGTCCCATGAAGCGTCGGTGCCCATGATCCATCTGGCGCCACGCCATAAGCTTTCATTGGAATTCGTCAGCCTGTTTTCCGCTTTGGAAAGAGCCGGTTGATCCGTGCGCTGAACATAAAATTGCAATCGAAATGCCAGTACGATGACTTGCGCGCAATCGCTAGCTCCAGCTTCGAATCAACACCTGTTTTCCTGGCTGTCCTTGGGACGGCCATTTTTTTTGCCAGAGATTTTTGGACGCCGCATTTTCAGTTTTTGCATTTAGTCCTCGGCTTGTCGAAGTTCACAGGTGAATACTCCGCCCACAGTGACTGAGTTGAGTCGTAGATTTGTGGGCGACGCTGAACCTGTGGGAGCGAGCCTGCTCGCGAAGAACGATGACACGGTCCACCTGACGGAACACAAGCGCCCTACGGCACTTGCCATAGCCCTGACGTTAACGTAAAGATTGCTCCAGGGCGCCGACGTATCAAGGCGCAGGGCTGATGACCCGGAGCGCTTGATGACGCCAATAAAAACAAACTCCCCCAAACTGCATCGCGAAGCCCGGCTGGCCCGGGAGAAGCTGCACCTGGAAGGTGAAGTGCCGGATGGCGTCCTGCGAGCGGAAATCGATGCCTCGTGGCGGCGCAGCCTGAGCCATGGCGTGCATTTCAATGCCAAGCATGAGCTGGCGCTGGAATCGAGTGCCAGCCTCGACGTGTTGCTGGCCAGCAATCGCTTGCTGATCGACGCCGCGCTGCCGGCCATCGATTACCTGGCCGAGCGTCAGGGCAAGGAAGGGCTGATCATCCTCGCCAACTCCGACGCCACCATCCTCGCCGTCGAAGGTCGCGCCGACCGCCTCAAGGGTAGTGGTCTGCAGGACATCACCCTCGGTGCGTGCTGGAGCGAAGCGGTTCGCGGCACCAACGCCCTCGGCACGGCACTGGTGGAAGCCCGGCCGACCCTGATCGATTGCGGCGAACATTATCTGGATCGCCTCAGTGATTTTTCCTGCACGTCGGTGCCGATCCATTGCCCCCAAGGCGACATTCTTGGTGTCCTCGACCTGACCCGCGAAGGTCCCCTCGGCCGCGCCCACGACAGCACCGCGCTGCTGGCCATGGCCGTCAGCCAGATCGAAAGCCGGGTGTTCAACGCCAGCTATCCGGACGAAATCGTCCTGGCCTTCCACAGCCGCAGGCAATACCTGGAATCCCCGTGGCAAGGCTTGCTGGCGGTGAGCCTGGGCGGGCAGATCCTCGCAGTCAGCGCCCAGGCCTGCCAGTTGCTCCACGCCGAGCGTTCGGCCCTGGTCGGTCGACGCTGCGAAGAGTTTCTCGGCGTCGACGGCCTGCAGTTGTTGGCGCGTCTGCATCAGGGCGGGGCCGGCAGCCTGCAAACCGCCAAGGGTGAATTCTTCTACAAGACCCTGCGCGCGCCGCAACGCTCCATCAACGTCAGCAGCCCACCGCGCACAGCAGCGAAACCGGCCAAGGCGCAACCGGATCTGGAAGCGCTGGCCGGCAGCAATACGCGCTACGCCCGTGCCTTGCGCATGGCCCGTCAAGGCCTGGCCAATGAGTTGCCGGTCTTGCTGCTGGGTGAAACAGGCACCGGTAAGGAGGTCATCGCCCGCGCCCTGCACATGGCCGGAAGCCGCTGCGACAAACCCTTCGTGGCGGTGAACTGCGCGGCCATTCCCGAAGGCCTGATCGAGTCCGAACTGTTCGGCTACCGCGAGGGTGCATTCACCGGTTCACGCCGGGGCGGCATGGTCGGGCGCTTGCAGCAGGCCCATGGCGGCACACTGTTCCTCGATGAAATCGGCGACATGCCACTGGCCTTGCAGGCCCGACTCTTGCGGGTGTTGCAGGATCGCAAGGTCGCGCCCCTGGGCGCTGGCGAAGAGCAGGACATCGACGTCGCGCTGATCTGCGCCACCCACCGCGACCTCAAGCGTCTGGTGGAGGAAAAACACTTTCGCGAGGACCTGTTCTACCGGGTCAATGGCATCAGTGTGATGCTCCCGGCCCTGCGCGAACGCGAAGATTTCGGCGCGCTGGTGAGTCGCATGCTGACGATACTGGGCGCCCCCACCGTGGTCCTGCACGACGATTTCGATCGCTTGCTCAGTGGCTATCACTGGCCCGGCAACATCCGCCAACTGGAGATGGTCCTGCGCACCGCGCTGGCCATGCGCGAACCGGGTGACACCGTGCTGACCCTCGATCACTTGCCCGACAGCATGCTCGACGAGTTGACCGCCAGCGAACGGCCCCAGGCCGGCAGCATCCGGGAAAACGAACTGGAGCTGATCCGTCAGTCCCTGGACACGCATCAGGGCAATGTCTCGGCCGCCGCCGATGCTCTGGGTATCAGCCGCGCGACCCTGTATCGCAAGCTCAAACAGTTGCGTTCGTGATGCAGCGTTTTATCGTTCGGCTGATCGACAGCCAGAACCCCGAGGCCCTGCAAGCGTCACTGCGCTGGCTGTACGGCTTTGTGCGACCGCATCGACTGGCGATTGCCGGGCTGCTGGGCCTGTCGGTCTGCGCCTCGGCGCTGGTACTGGTGCAGCCGTGGCTGACCAAACTACTGATCGACGATGGCCTGTTGGCGCGCAACTTCCCGATGCTGGTGTTGATCGCCGGTCTGATGATCGTGGCCGGGTTACTGGGCACGGCGCTCTCGGGGATCAACCGCTACCTGCACACGCGACTGTCCGGGCGCATGCTGTTTGCCCTGCGCGATGACTTGTACCGGCATTTGCAAACCCTGTCGCCGGGCTTTTACGGCCAGCGGCGCATCGGCGACCTGATGTCGCGCCTTGATGGCGACGTCGCGGAAATCCAGCGGTTTGCCGTGGACTCGCTGTTCTCGGCCGTGTCGAGCGTGATCGGCCTGGTGGTTGCCATCGCGATGCTGTTGACGCTGTCATGGAAACTCTCGCTGCTGGCCCTGGTGCTGATTCCCCTTGATGTCCTCTGGCTGCGCTGGATGCGGCGTAAGGTCGAGCGCGATGTGCGGCAGTTGCGCGAGCGTTCGGCGGACATGTCGTCGTTCATGGTAGAAACATTGCCGGTGATGAAATTCATCCAGTCCGCTGGCCAGCAACAGCGCGAAGCGCGGCGCCTCGAGACGCTGGGGCAGGGCTACATGAGCCAGTTGCTGCGCCTGCAGGTCACCGAGTTTTTCACCCAGGCCGTGCCCGGCACGCTGACCTCGCTGTCCCGGGCCTGCGCATTCTTGATCGGCGGTTACTGGGTGGTGCAGGGCACCTGGCAGCTCGGCGCGCTGATTGCGTTTTCCACTTACCTGGGGATGGCCGTGGGGCCGGTGCAGAGCCTGCTCGGGCTGTACGTCGCCGTTCAGCGGATGACCGTCAGCCTCGGCCGGGTCATGGAGTTGCGCGGCGAACAACCGACCGTACTGACGCCCGTCACGCCACGTCCGATGCCCAATGGCGGCGATCTCTGGTTCGACAACGTGCACTTCGCCCATCCCGGCCGCCAATCGACCCTGCGCGGCATCGAGGCGCGGATCCCCTACGGTATGAAAGTGGCTCTCAGCGGCGGCTCGGGCGTGGGTAAATCCACCCTGATCGACCTGCTGCAACGTCATCACGATCCGCAGTCGGGCCGGGTACTGCTGGGCGATGTCGATCTGCGTGAACTGGATCTGTTCCAGCTGCGTCGACGCATCGCCATCGTCAGCCAGGACATCGTGCTGTTTCGCGGCAGCCTCGCCGACAACCTGGCCTACGCGGTGCCGGACGCCAGCCGCGAGGCGATTGGCGAAGTGGCGCGGCTGGCGCAACTCGACAGCCTGATCGAGTTGTTGCCCGAAGGCCTCGACAGCCCATTGGGCGAGCGGGGCCAGCAGTTGTCCGGCGGGCAGAAGCAACGCATCGCGATTGCCCGGGCGCTGTTGCAGGACCCATTGATTCTGGTGCTCGATGAAGCCACTTCTGCGGTGGATGAAGCCACCGAGCGCGAAGTCATCGACGCCATCGACCGCTTGTTCGCCGGGCGTACGCGCATCCTGATCAGCCATCGCCCTTCAACCCTGGCCGATGCCGATCTGCGCTTCGAACTGCTCGACGGCGTGCTGACTTCCAAAGCGGTGCTGCATGAAACCTGAGTTGCGCATGGGTGTGGTGGACAGCGGCCACTCGGCAGCACAACGGGTGCAGGTGATCGCGGGTCGGCGCTTTTCATTACTTGAAGACGGCCTGGCCGAGGGCGACTTGCGCGACGACCCGCTGGGGCATGGCAGCGCGGTGATCGAGGCGATCGGCCGGCGTGCACCTTCGGCGCTGTTTTGCGTGGCCCAGGTGTTCGGCCAGCGGGGTGTCACCAGCGCCTTGCAGATCGCTACGGCGATCGACTGGCTGCTGACGCAGAACGTGCGACTGATCAATCTGAGCCTTGGCCTGCGCCAGGATCGCAGCCTGCTGCGCGCGGCCTGCGCGGCGGCGGTGGCGCGGGGCGTGCTGCTGTGTGCGTCGAGTCCGGCCCAGGGGGAAGGGGTGTTTCCGGCGAACTATCCGCAGGTGTTGCGGGTGACCGGCGATGCGCGGTGCGCCGAGCAGGAATGGTCGTGGCTCAACAGCGCCCAGGCAGATTTCGCCGCCTGTGTGCACGGTACCTACCCGGGGCAATCCGGGGCGAGCCTCGGATGTGCCGCCTTGAGCGGGCACATCGCCGGGTTCCTCGCCGAACAGCCTGACGCCAGCAATGAGCAAGTCATCGAGTGGTTACGCGAGCATGCCCGTTATCGTGGCCCGGAACGGCGATTCGGGCCATGACCGACATCGTCATTCTTGGCGCCGGACCGGCCGGCGCCGCCGTCGCACTGGGACTAAGGCGACTGGGCCATGGCGTCACGCTGATCAGCGAATGGCGCCGGTTTGCCGCGCTCGAAGGGGTGTCGGTGCGGGTTCTGGAGGCCTTGCGCAGCGCGGGCCTGCATCAGGCGTTGACGGAGGCGGCGCTGCCTTCTCAGCGCCAGGTGAGCTGGAACGGCCAGCACCATGCGCAGAACATCGAATACTTGCTCGACCGTCCGGTGTTTGACCGAGGCCTGCGTGAGGATTTGCGTCTGGCGGGGGTCGAGCTGATCGAAGGCCGGGTGCTGACGGTTCAGTCATCGGCCAATGGTCATCGAATTGAAATCGACGGCCGCGGACCGTTGTTCACTCCGTTTCTGGTGGAAGCCCGCGGACGTCAGGCACCCGCTATCGGCAAAGGCTTGCGTGGGCCCGAGACGGTCAGCTTGCTCAATCGCTGGCAAGGTGGGCCTGGCGACACCGCCAGCGCCGTGGAAAGCCTTGAGGACGGCTGGGCATGGATGGCGCGGCGCGCCGACGGCCAGTGTTACTGGCAATGGACGGTGGACGTGACCAGCGCCGGGTTGCCGGGCAAGGCGCAATTGCTCGATTACTGCCGACAGCGCCGCCAGGGTTCGAAGCTGGCCGCCGAATTTTTTGCTGGTGAAGCGCAAGGTGATCTACAGCTGCACGCCCGCAGCAGTACGGCGATTCTGAGCCCGCAGGTGTGTGGCGAAAACTGGATTCGGGTCGGCGATGCGGCCATGGCGGTGGACCCGTTGTCGGGCAACGGCATCTTTCAGTCCTTGTCTTCGGCGTTGCAGGCGCCGGCGGTGATCAACACGCTGCTGTGCAAACCCGAACGGGCGGCTTTGGCCCAGCGTTTTCACCAGCAACGGGTGGAGCAATTGTTTTTGCGGTTTGCGCGGATCGGCCGGGATTTTTATGCCGATGAGCAACGCTGGCCGGATCAGCCGTTCTGGCAGGCACGACGGAACTGGCCGGACGCCGAGGTGGCCCATGCCGAGGCGGATTTCAATGCGCTGAGGATCGAGCGGGCGCCGGTGTTGCGTGATGGGCTGGTCGATGAGGCCGAGGTGGTGATCACGGCGGATCAGCCGTTGGGGATCTGGCATGTGCAGGGGGTTGAGGTGGCGGCGTTGGTGCGGCGGTTGCGCAGTGAACCGGCTGAGCAGGTGTTGGCCGGCTTAACCACTGAACAGGGAAGAATGGTCAGGAGTTGGTTATTGGCTCAGGGATTCAAACCCTGAGATTTGAGCTGTCTGGACCGGCCTCATCGCGAGCAAGCTCGCTCCTACAGTGGTTTTGTGTTGAATACAAATCCCCTGTAGGAGCGAGCCTGCTCGCGATGGTGCCCGTGAGGGCGCCGCCGAATCAGAGTTTGATCAACACCGACTTCAACTCAGTGTAATGTTCGATCGCCGCATACCCCATCTCACGCCCGACCCCGGACATCTTGTAGCCGCCGAACGGCAGCGCCGGGTCCAGGGCGCTGTGGCAGTTGACCCACACCGAGCCTGACTTGATGCGCGGAATCATCCGGTGTACCGCCGCCAGGTCATTGGACCAGATACTCGCGCCCAATCCATACGGACTGTCATTGGCCATGCGCAGCGCATCGGTCTCATCATCGAACGGAATCGCCACCAGCACCGGCCCGAAAATTTCTTCCTGCACCAGTGAATGCTTCTGATCGACATCGACAATCACCGTCGGCTTGACGAAGAACCCCGGGCCGAACTGTTCACCGCCGCAGGCGATGGTCGCGCCGCTTTCCCGGCCCTTTTCGATGTAGCCGTAGACGCGCTCTTGCTGGCGCGCCGAGATCAAGGGTCCCATGTCGACGCTCGGGTCCAGGCCGTTGCCCAGTTTCATGGCGTTGGCGATGTCGCTGATGTCCGCCACCACATTGTCGAAGTGCTTGCGCTGCACATACAACCGCGAGCCTGCGCAGCAGACCTGGCCCTGGTTGAAGAAAATCGCGCTGGCGGCCCCCACTGCGGCGGTTTTCAGGTCGGCGTCAGCCATGACGATGGTCGGCGATTTGCCGCCCAGCTCCAGGGTGACCCGGGTCATGGAATCCATGGCGATCTTGCCGATCTGTTTGCCCACGGCGGTGGAGCCGGTGAAGGTCAGCTTGTCCACCCGCGGGTTGTGGGTCAGGGCCGAGCCGGCGGTGATGCCGGTACCGGTGACCACGTTGAACACGCCTTCGGGATAACCGGCCTCCAGCACCAGTTCGGCGAGTTTCAGTGCGGTCAGCGGGGTTTCGTCGGCGGGTTTGAGCACCACGGTGCAACCGGTGGCCAGGGCCGGACCGAGTTTCCAGCAGGCCAGCAACAGCGGGAAGTTCCAGGCAACGATGGCGCCGACCACGCCCACCGCTTCGCGTCGGATGAAACTGTGGAACTGGTCGTTGGGCATCAGCGGTGCCGACACGTCAACCGTAGAACCTTCGATTTTGGTCGCCCAACCGGCCATGTAGCGCAGGAAATCGATGGCCAGTTGCACGTCCATCACCTGGGCGACCGCCGCGCTTTTACCGTTGTTCAGGCATTCCAGTTGCGCCAGCAGCTCGGCGTCGCGCTGCATCAGGTCGGCGAGTTTCCACAGCAGGTTCTGCCGCTCCCGGGGGCGGGTGCGGGTCCAGGCCGAATCGTCGAACGCCTGGCGGGCGGCGAGCACCGCGCGGTCGACATCCTCCGGCGTTGCCCGTGGCACCACGCACAGCTCTTCTCCAGTGGCCGGGTTGTGCAGGGGCATGGTCTGGCCGTCGGCGGCCTCGACCCAGTCACCGCCGATGAGCATGCGCGGGGCACGCTGGATGAATGCCGAAGTGGCGGGAAGCAGGTTTGGGAGCGACATTGGCGAGGCCTCTTGTTGTTCGTGAGAACCGGGCTTTCGCAATGGCTGTGCCAGTTATGTTTTTTCGGCCAAAAGGCCCGATCCTGTGGGGCGACAGATATTTTCCGGGTGACCGTGAGATCGATAAACGTCGCAATTTGCGACGACGTGAGACGTCCCGAACACAATACCCTGTAGGAGCGAGCCTGCTCGCGATGGACTAAAGAGCACTGCATTTAGCCGGTAAGCACGCGTAATCGTTAACGACCATCGCGAGCAGGCTCGCTCCTACAGAAAGCTATGCTTGTCTCAGGGTGAAACAGTTGTCGCGAAATTAAACGTGGAACACCGACGACACGATTGGCAAAACACCGGCCTCTATCGGCAAGTCATTGATTCATAGAATTATTCATAAGCTGGCACGCTCCGTGTATTGCTCATCTCAGACGTTTCTCTTGCCTCCGTCAGCGGATCAAAGCCGACGGCAGAAACCATAAAAACGATAAGCCACAACAATAAGAACGCACCGTGCGAGGTTCGACGTTGATGAAGAGAAAACTCCGATCGGGCATGAGCGCCAGCCTGCTGGCCGTAGCCGCTTGTATAGCGCTGCATTCGCCTCATAGCCTGGCAGCCCGCGACGCCCAGACCATCCTCAAGGAAACCTGTCAGGGTTGTCACACCCCCGAAGCCGATAATGCCCTCAGCCGCATCAGCCACCAGCGCAAAACGCCGGAAGGCTGGTTGATGAGCATCGCCCGCATGCAGACCATGCACGGTTTGCAGATCAGCGATGACGATCGTCGCACGCTGGTCAAGTACCTGGCCGACACCCAGGGCCTGGCGCCGAGCGAAACCGACGGCGTGCGCTATGCGCTGGAGCGCCGGCTCAATACCGTCGAGCAGTTCGACGACCCAACCAGTCAGATGTGCGGCCGTTGCCACTCCGGTGCGCGGGTCGCCCTGCAACGGCGTCCGGCCCAGGAGTGGGAGCGCCTGGTGAACTTCCACCTCGGCCAATGGCCGTCGCTGGAATACCAGGCGCTGTCCCGGGACCGCGACTGGTTCGATATGGCCCGCAAGGAGATGGTGCCGCTGCTGGCCAAGCGTTATCCGCTGGACAACCCGGCCTGGAAAAAATGGCAGAGCGCGGCGCCGAAAGCCGAGGCCCTGGTGGGCGACTGGAGCTTCAGCGGCCACCTGCCCGGCAAGGGTGAGCTGGCCGGTGTCATGACCGTGAGTGCCGATGGCAGCGACATCTTCAAGGTCAGCGTCAAAGGCCAGTACGCCGACGGCAACCCGTTCAATGGCGACGGCAGTGCGATTCTCTACACCGGCTACGAATGGCGCGGCAACGTGACCATCGATGGCGTGACCATGCGCCAGGTGTTCGCCGCCCAGGGCAATGCGATGCAGGGCCGGATGTTCGAGGCCGAGCACGACGAGCGCGGTCTGGACTTCGTCGCCGCCAAACAGGGTTCCCAGCGTTTGCTGGCAGTGCAGCCGGGTTACCTGAAGGCCGGCAGCGAAAGCGAAGTGACCCTGATCGGCAGTGGCCTGACTGGCAAGCCGGACTTTGGTAAAGGCGTGGAAGTGCTCGACGTGATCGAGCAGAGCCCTGAGCGGATCAAAGTCAAACTCAAGGCGGCAGCCAATGCTCAACCGGGCGTGCGCGCCGTCACCGTCGGTACGCTGAAAGGCCCGAGCCTGTCGGTGTACAGCAAGATCGCCTCGGTCAAGGTGGTGCCGGAATTCTCGGTGGCGCGGATCGGCGAGGGCGGTGGTTCGACGCCGAAAGTCCAGGGCCGTTTCGACGCGGAAGCCTGGGGCAAGGGCGCTGACGGCAAGCCATATCGCATCGGTGTGTTCCCGGCGCAGTGGAAAGTCGAAGCCTTCGACGACCGCGCCAGGGAAGACGAAGACGTCAAGTTCGCCGGCACCATGCAGGCCGACACCGGCGTGTTCACCCCGGGCGATGCCGGGCCGAACCCTGCACGCAAGATGTCCACCAACAATGCCGGCAACCTCAAGGTCATCGTCGCCGTCGACGACGCAGGGAAATCCCTGACCGGCGAAGGCCACATGATCGTGACCGTGCAACGCTGGAACAATCCACCCATTCCTTGATGTGCCTGGCGTTCAACGATTCAGATACTTTTCGGAATGACCGCAAGCCCCGCCAAGCGGGGCCTGCACAGGAGGTTGGCAATGGGCGCTATCTTGAATCTGGTCGAACGTAACCTGCACGAAGTGCAGGTCGATGCCGACCGCATGCTGTTTCACATCCCCAGCAGTTCGCTGTTCGCCAGCGATGAACTGACGGGTACCATCATCGATACCTTGCGCGGGCCCGGTTGTTCTTCGGACGACCTGATCCAGCGCCTCGCCGCGCGTTTCAATGGCGAGGAAATCACCGAGACCCTGCGCGAGCTGATGGCCCTGGAGCTGGTCAGCGACGGCTCGCCACTGACCCCGGACATCGCCACCAAGCGCGTCGAGCGCACGGCGATCAATACCGTGGTGCTCAACGTCAACACCGGCTGCAACCTGAGCTGCACGTATTGCTACAAGGAAGACCTCGACAAGCCGTCGGCGGGCAAGAAGATGGATGTCGAAACGGCGATCGCCTCGGTGGAAATGCTGCTGCGCGAATCCCCGGACGAAGAGCGTTTCACCGTGGTGTTCTTTGGTGGCGAACCGCTGAGCAACCGCAAGCTGATCGAGTACATGGTCGACTACTGTGAGAAGCGTTTTCGCGAGGCGGGCAAGTTCGTCGAATTCGTCATGACCACCAACGCCACGCTGCTCACCGAAGAAACCGTGGACTACCTCAATGCCCACCGTTTCGGTCTGTCAGTGAGTATCGACGGACCGAAGACCGTGCACGACCGCAACCGCATCACCGTGGGCGGGCAGGGCACCTACGACGTGGTGCGGCGCAAGGCCGAGATGCTGCTGTCGCGCTACAACAGCCGTCCGGTCGGTGCTCGCGTAACCCTCACCACCGGCGTGACCGACGTCGAAACCATCTGGGATCACCTGTTCAACGAACTGGGTTTTGCCGAAGTCGGCTTTGCCCCTGTGACCTCCGGCGACATCAGCAGCTTCAACCTCACCAGTGACGAACTGGTGCAGGTGTTCGCCAACATGAAGGCCCTCGGTCGTCGTTACCTGGAAGCGGCGCTGGAGCACCGCAACATCGGTTTCTCCAACCTGCACCAGCTCATCACCGACATCCACGAAGGCCACAAGAAAGCCCTGCCATGCGGCGCGGGCCTGAAGATGCTGGCAGTGGATCACAAGGGCGAGCTGAACCTGTGCCACCGCTTTACCGGTTCGAGCCTGCCGACCTTCGGCAACGTCCACAGCGGTGTGAAACAGGTGGAGTTGAACGACTTCCTGTCCCAGCGCCTGGATCGCACCAACACTGGCTGCGAGGACTGCCAGATCCGTAACCTGTGTTCCGGCGGCTGCTACCACGAGAGCTACGCCCGCTACGGCGACCCGACCCACCCGACCTATCACTACTGCGAACTGATGCGTGACTGGGTCGACTTCGGCATCGAGGTCTACACCCGGATCATGGCCAATAACCCTGCGTTCATCAGCAGTTACATCACTCCGCGCAAGGCTCACTGATATGAAACATCTCAAGGCAATCAATAACAAAGCGTTGAAGCTGGATCAGGCCGCGGACGAGAACCGCATTGAAGAAGTGGTGGCCATGAGCTCCGTGGCGGGCTGTGCCTCGACCACCGACCCGGGCTGGGAAATCGATGCGTTCGGCGGTGTGTCGTCGCTGTGCCAGCCGATGGAGGCCGACCTCTACGGTTGCTCCGACCCCTGCTGGTGGCCGGCCCAGGTGCCCGACATGATGAGCACCTACCCGGACTGGAACAAGGATGCCCAGGCGTCCAACGACAACTGGCGCAACCTCGGCACTGTCTTCCCCAAAGACAAGTGATCACAGAAGAAGGATTCCAGCATGCGTAACATCAAAGCCTGCGGCCTGGCCGCGTTCGCCGTCCTGAGCAGCTGTTCTGTCAGTGTTCTGGCCGATGAAAACACCGCGCTGCAAGTCGGTCACGAATACATGGTGACCACCAACTACCCGAACAACCTGCACGTGATCGACCTGGCCACCGACACCCTGTTCAAGACCTGCAAGATGCCCGACGCCTTCGGCCCCGGCACCGTGCAGCTGTCGCCGGACCGCAAGACCGCCTACGTGCTGAACAATCACTATGCGGATGTCTATGGAGTCGAACTGGACAACTGCAAGCAGGTGTTCCACGCCAGCATCACCCAGAAGCCGGGGGAAAAAGCCAAGTCGATGTTCGCCTTCACCCTCAGCCACGACGGCAAGGAGCTGTACACCGTCGCCAACCCGACGCTGATGATGAACGATCGCTACGAGGTGCAGCAGCCCCGGCTCGACGTGTACAAGACCGACGCCGGCATGGACGCCAAGCCTGTGCGCAGTTTTCCGGCACCGCGCCAGTTGACCATCATGCAGAGCGGTGATGACGGTACGCTGTACGTGGCCGGGGCCGATGTCTACAAGGTCAATGTGCAAACCGGCAAGTTCGACGTACTGATCCCCAGCCGTCACTGGAAGCGCCCGAACTACAGCGCGCCGGACGTGCTTTACGTGTGGAACCAGCAGACGTACCGGCATGACTTCTCGCTGCTGTACACCGCGGCGAAGTTCAAGGACAAGAAACAGGACCCGGCCACCGCCGAATACCTGTACGGCCTGTTCAGCGTCGACCTGAAAACCGGCAAGACCGAAACCACCGACTTCGGCCCTTTGACCGAAATCTACTTCAGCGGCATGCGCTCGCCCAAGGACCCGAACCTGATGTTTGGCGTGCTCAACCGCCTGGCCAAGTACGACATCAAACAGAAGAAAATGCTCCAGTCCGCCACGCTCGATCACTCGTATTACTGCATTTCCTTCAACAAGGACGGCAGCAAGATCTACCTGGCGGGGACCTTCAACGACGTGGCGATCTTTGATGCCGACAGCCTGAAGCAGACGGGCAGCATCAAGTTGCCGGGCGGGGACATGGCGATTACCACGGCGCAGATTTTTGTCCGGTAAATCGCAGCGTCTGAACTGACGCTATCGCGAGCAAGCTCGCTCCCACAGGTTTTGTGAACACCACAAATCCAATGTGGGAGCGAGCCTGCTCGCGATGGGGCCCTCAAAAACACCGCAAAAACAGCACAAAATCAAACCCCCGGCACCGGACAACTCAAATCCCCCTCCTGACACTTCAAGTACTGCTTGAAAGTCTGAACCCGCGCCTTGGTCAGCTCCGTGGTGCAGTTGCTGTAGATCAGCGGATACACACTCCCGCCTTCCACCCCGGACGCCGAGAACTTGCACTCGGCATCACGGAACGCAACCCACGCCCGCTGCGCGCCCACCAACTGTTTCTTGCTGTCCGGGTTGCTCTTGAGTCGCGAAGTGATCTGCTGGTACAGCGTATTCAATTCCTTGTCGGCGGCCGCATTCTGCTGGGCAGCGCACTGGTTCATCGTCGCCTGGTTGCTGGCGTTGTCGCAGTCCACGGCGAACGCCATGGAGGTGAATAACAGGGGCGTCAGCGCCAAGAGTAAGCGTGGTTTCATGCTGGAGTACTCGTTATGACCTAATGAGAGGTGCATCGTAGCGCCGAGGGGCATAGGCAACCGCCGCGCGGGCTTTTCATGGCGCTATCCTTTTCGATGCTGTTTCGAGGCCGAACGTTAGCAGTTTCGCCCCCTTGATTTTGCGAAAACCCCAGAACTTATCAGCGCAATTGCGACCGAATATCTCAGGCATGTTTGATTGCCAATCCCGATTGGTACTACTTTAGGGTTGGTCTTGTGGTCTTACTGACCTACTGTTCAAGTACAGGAGGTGACTTATGAACCCAGCATCTGATCGCATCGAAAGGAAAGTCCTGCTCAAGGCCAAGCGTTCGCAGGTCTGGCGTGTGCTGGCCAATGCCGAAATGTTCGGACAGTGGTTTGGCGTGGCGCTGGAGGGCAAGCGTTTTGTGGCAGGCGAATGGACCCAGGGGCAGGTTACCTATCCCGGTTATGAGCATTTGCGCTGGAATGTACTGGTAGAACGGGTCGAGCCGGAGCGGCTGTTTTCGTTTCGCTGGCACCCGTACGCCGTGAAGCCTGAAGTCGATTACTCCCAGGAACCCACCACACTGGTGAAATTCGAGCTCGAAGACATGGACAACGGCACGTTGCTCAAGGTCTCCGAATCCGGATTCGATCACATTCCCCAGGCCCGTCGCGAGAAGGCTTTCCGCATGGACAGTCGTGGCTGGGAAGAGCAAATGAACAATATCGAGCAGTTTTTGATCGAAAATGCCAAGTCCCACGAGCAACAGAGTGGCTGAAGCCGGCTCGAAACCTGAGGCGTCTAAGGGGTTTCGGAAGGTGGTTTATAGCGAATGTCTTACACGCGATGGTAGCGATATCGCCTGTTACAAATTGGATCCGAAGCGTATTCTGGCCTTACCCACTGAAGCACAGGATGTGCTCAGGATCATGGATGATCGACCATCTGCAAGGAACGCTACGACAAGGAGTCGTCATGGTCTTGGAAAAACCCGCTTCGGCGGGTTTTTTTTGCGCGCATGAAAAGTCGCGGCGGCAGGAACCGTGTTCCTGCCGCCGTTTTTTCACTGAAGGTCGAGTTTCGCCGCTGCGCGCTCGGTGATCTGCGCCCGCAGCTTCAACGAACCGGCAGCCCGCTGGCGAGCCTCTTCCAGCACACTGGCCGGGGCCGTCTCCGGGCTGCCCGCGGTAAACGGCGGGGCCGGGGCGTATTCCAGTTGCAGTTGCACCAGCTCGGCGGTGGCCTGGTCGAACAGCTCGGCGGCCAAGGTCAGGGCGAAGTCGATACCGGCGGTGATGCCGCCACCGGTCAGCAGATTGCCGTCGCGAACCACCCGGTCTTTCACCGCGATTGCGCCCAGCGGCTTGAGCAATTCGTGATACGCCCAGTGAGTGGTGGCGCGTTTGCCCTTGAGCAATCCCGCCGCGCCCAACACCAGCGCGCCGGTGCACACCGACGTGATGTAGCGGGCGTTGGCGGCCTGGGCCTTGAGAAAGTCCAGGGTCTGGTCATCCTCCATCAAGGGGCCGACGCCACTGCCACCGGGCACACAGATCACGTCCAGTGCCGGGCAATCGTCGAAGGTGGTGGTCGGTTTCAACAGCAGGCCGGTGCTGGCGGTGACCGGCATCAGGTCTTTCCAGATCAGATGCACTTTCACGTCCGGCAGCGAGGCCAGTACGTCATAAGGGCCGGTCAGGTCCAGTTGTTGAACCTGTGGAAACAACAGAAAACCGATCTGCAACGTCATGGTGTTTTTTCTCGTGAAGTGGGTGGACGGTTTGACTTTAGGCTCGTAGGCTTTGGCGCATACGCCAATATCCCCACGAATTACGCCAAATGTCGAAAACCATCCATGTGCTCGCTTTCGCCAACGTGCAATTGCTCGACGTCACCGGGCCGTTGCAGGTATTCGCGTCGGCCAACGACATTGCCTGCCAGCAGGGTCTGCCGCCACCCTACGCGCCAACGGTGATTGCCAGCAGCGGCGGGGCGGTGATGTCATCGGCGGGCTTGGCGCTATTGGCCGAACCGTTACCGGAGGAGGGCACCGACACCCTGATCATCGCCGGTGGCTGGGGTGTCTACGCAGCGGCGGAAGATGCGCCGTTGGTCGCCTGGGTGCGCGAACATGCCCGTGGCTGCCGACGGGTTTCCTCGGTGTGCACCGGCGCGTTCCTGCTGGCGGCCAGCGGCTGGCTCGACGGCCGGCGCGTGGTCACCCACTGGACCCGTTGCGAGCAACTGGCACGGCAGCATCCGCGACTGCACGTCGAGCCCAACCCGATCTTCATCAACGACGGCCCGGTCTGGACCTCGGCCGGGGTGACCGCCGGCATCGACCTGGCGCTGGCCATGGTCGAACAAGATCTGGGGCGCACCATGGCCCTGGAAGTCGCCCGGCAACTGGTGGTGTTTCTCAAACGACCGGGTGGCCAGTCGCAATTCAGCGTGACCCTGTCCCTGCAGCAGGAAGGCAACCGTTTCGACGAACTTCATGCCTGGATCAGCGAAAACCTGACCCACGACCTGGGCATCCCGACCCTGGCCTTGCAGGCCGGCATGAGCGAACGCAGCTTCGTGCGCCACTACCGCGCCGACACCGGCCAGACCCCGGCCCGGGCCATCGAACTGATCCGCGTCGAAACCGCGCGGCGTTTGCTCAGCGATACCGGCGTGCCGATCAAACGGGTGGCGGTGCAATGCGGCTTCGGCAGCGAAGAAACCCTGCGCCGCAGCTTCCTGCGGGCCATGGGCGTGACGCCACAGGCTTATCGGGAGCGGTTTTCGGTTAGTGTTGCAGCAGATCCAGTAGTGCCTTGAGTGTGGCGTCTGATGCTTCTTCGGGAATGTTGTGGCCAACGCCTGCCAGCACTCGACGCTCATAGGGGCCGGTGAAATACCTGATATCTTCGTCGATTTCTTCCGCAGGACCGACGCCATCATCGGCACCGCACAAGGAAATCGTCGGTACGCTGATGCTCGGTTGTTTGCTCAGGGCCTGCTCCATCCATTCCAGCGTCGGATCGCCAAGGGCATACATGAAACGGTGGCGGTAGGAGTGAATCACAACGTCGACGAAATCCGGGTTATCGAAGGCCGGGGCGCTCAACGGATAGCGTGCAGCGCTGTCGGCCCAGGTGGGTGACCACAGTTTCCAGAGCAATTCGCACAAAGCGCGGCGATTTTCTGTCAGTCCCGCGACGCCACGAGGCGTGTGGAAATAGTACTGATACCAATAGCGATGCTCGGCCTCGGGAGCCAGAGGCAGTGTCGAATGGGGGATGTCCTGAAGGTTATAGCCATCGCCCGTGACCAGGCAGCGCACCCGTTCCGGCCACAGTGCCGCCACAATGCACGCCGCCCGACCGCCCCAATCGTAGCCGCAGAGGGACGCCTGTTTAATGCAAAGGGCATCCATCAGGTCAAGCAAATCCTGGGCAAGGGCGGCTTGCTGGCCAGAGCGCGGTATATCGGCGTTGATGAAGCGCGTCGGGCCGTAACCCCGCAGATACGGGACGATCACGCGGTAACGGTTAGCGGCAAGAGCGGGGGCGATTTCGTCGTAGGCGCGTGGTGAATAGGGAAAGCCATGAAGCAGGATGACCGGATCGCCGGTAGCGGGGCCGTGTTCTTCGTAGGCAATGTCGAGTTGTGGCGTGCGGACGGTCTTTAGCGGTTGCTCAATCATCATCCCCTCTTGGTGCCGGTAGTTGTGTCACCCGAACAGCACCCTTTGCCAGTGTTCTTCACTGATGATCGCGATAGGAACACCGCTCTCTCTCAGTTCAACGGCTTTTTTGATCTTGGTGCCATAAGTGCTATGAAGCCATTGATCGTTTCCGATGCTGCCGACCACCAGATAGTTGATTTTTTTGCTGACCGAACCACCAATCAGACCGCCGCGTTCGACTATCAGCGATTCGCATTCTTTGCGCGGACCGTAAGCCATAACGCCGGTGAACAGGAAAACCCGATCAATCCAGTTGAGTGCGGGTGCAGGGTTATCGAGTGGAAGACTGCAAGGCGTTGTGAAAATCTGGTCAGAACCAACCGGCATACCTGCAAACTGGTGCAGCATGTCCAGTAACTCGGTCGACTCCTCGGAGTCCAACACGCCATCACTCAGCATGCTGGAGAGGCGTTTATAGAGGATGTTCACGACTGGATCATCCAGATGACACAAATGAACTTCGATCCAACTCTTGAGAAACTCGGCTTCCTGCTGGTTGATCTTGCCATCGGCAGCGAGTCCAGCCGCAATGCCTACCAGCGCGTCGGCTGAACGTCTATCAATGCGTGCTTCGTGGAAGAATCCACTGTTTTGAAATTCCTGATGCAAATCGACCATTGTCACTGCTCTTGGGATTCAACTTCCGCCAACTGATTGAAATACTTCGCCCGATCCGGCGTAAATGTCACCACCATGCCGGTTCGCGAGCAGGTCAGCGCCCGCTCTTCGCTCAAATCAACATCCAGATCCTCCCCGCGTAGTCCTTGCCACTGTGCGAGGTATTTGAGAGAGCCATATTTTTCGAGTTTCTTCAGGCTGCGGCTGACGCCGCCTTTCCAGCCCAGTACGGGCAGCTCGCCGGCGAGGCACTGTCGGGCGAGGTCGGGGAAACGGGCGGCGCGCTGGCGGCCGACTTCCCAGCATTTGATCAGGCCCTTGTCACCGGCCTCCCAGAGTTCTTCGCGGTTCAAACCGGTTCGGAGCGGGGAATCGATGCTGCGTTGGATGCGTTGGCTCATTCTGGTTCCTTGAATTCGGGGTGTGTTGGACAGCTCCGCTGTTCCCGTTCAGTAGGGATGTTAGGTGGGGATGTAACAACTGGCAACACGGCTTTTCAGTTTGTAGGGGAAGTTACCAAGTGGCACGGGAGTGTTTTGCTAATAAATTCAGAGCTTGAATAGATTATGCTATTTAAGCAATCTGGAGACGTCATTATTGAGTATATAAAGATCTTTGCGGTAAAAGTCGTAGTTCGGATTTCGTCAGTGTAGGGTGTTAGGAGGAGTATATTTTTTTGTAAGCAGAACATGAGCTCATCAAATCCACATGGTGGCCGAAAGCAATAATAGAACCGTGATCCATTAAAACTATTTTGTCAGATTTTTTCATTATTTCCGTTTCATGTGTAATGCAAATAACTAAATGGTCGGCGCTCAGTTCAATGAGACCGTTCAGAATGCTAGCGGAAGACTCTTTATCTAGGGCGGACGTAGGTTCATCGAGGATGAGGCACAAGTTATCCCTTAATAGTGCGCGAGCAAGACAGATTTTTTGTTTTTGTCCACCAGATAACTCTCGCCCATTATCGTTAATGAGGTACTCAAGCTTCTCAGGTAGAGACTCTATAAAAGGTAAAATTTTAACGAAATCCAATATGCGAAAAATTTTACCGTCGTCAATTGTGCGGCCGCAGCACAGGTTCTCTCGCAAAGTTCCAGGGAATATGTAGGCGTCTTGGTCTGTTACACTGATATGTTTTCTAAGTCCTCGGATATTAAGGTTGGAGACTTCACTGTCGTAGTAATAAATTTTACCTGATGAGTATCCGTATATTCCAAGAAGAGTATAAGCGAGTGACGACTTACCTGATCCGCTTTTGCCAGTAAGGGCTATTAGTCCAGAGTGGGGTAGTTTGATTGATATATTTGCAAGTGAAAGATTGCCATTGTTGTGCAGTGAGTGAATGTTGGATATCGTTATGGAGTTGTCAGTGCACTTCTTTAGTGTTGCTTTGCCTGATATGTTTTCTGCTGGAAGTTTGCTAAGTTGATCGAGATTTTTCAGTGCGCTTTTAGCCTCTTGGTATTTACTGACAAAATCACTGGTGGCTGATAGCAAAGAACTCAATCGACTGGTGAGGAGTTGGATTATCATGAACTCTCCAATCGAAATGTCATTTTTGCTGACTGAAATGCAACCAAAAATCAAAACATTAAAAGTTAGTATGCGAGAGGTCAAGGCTCCCCAAAGTTGGATTCTCGCGCTGGTTTTTAGGAGGTTGCGTAAAGAAGTAGATGCGGCTCTAGAGTGAATAAGCATTTTTCTATAAAAGTAGCTCTCAAGAGCGTGATATTTTACTTGCTTTAAAGATGTGGCTAGTGACGAGATTGTGTTTTGTTTTTGGTTTTCATATTTGTTGTATTCTTGGAGGTGAAAGGGTAGTTTGGATGATCGTATTTTGATTGGGAGTGCGCTAAAAAATAGCGTTACTAAAACTAGTATGGCAATTGTTCTGCTGAAGTAGGCTATAAGAGTGAAGGAAATTATCGCTCGGCCAAACTCTAGAGTTGTCTGTGGTGCAGTGTCTAAAATAAATTCTTTTATGTGCTTTATTCTGTTTGTTGTATTGAGTATTGTTCCAGGGGAAAGCTGTTGGTTAGTGTGTGTTCTAGAGAGGATTATTCTAGTAAGTTTTCCTGATAGTGCGAGTTCTAAATAGGCCCCGAGATTTATAGTTGTAGTCAAGCGCCAGGTGCTCAATGCGATTTCAATTGTGGCGGCGGCTATTGAGCAAGCAAGCATAAAGTAAAATTGTCGAATATCGTCAGCCAGAACTGCATCAATGCCTTTTTGCAATGTTAGCGGGTACGTGAGGCTGGTTGCATATATTGCTACGGTGCATGTGGCGATGGTTAAAAGTTTGATGCGCTTTGGTTTTAGTAATGTGAGTGCGGTGCTCCAGTCGCCTTTGTCTGCGGTATCTTTAATGTCGTTCATTAAGTGGCGCTCGAACTGGTGAGAAGATAGGTTTGATATTTGGTTGATGTAATGGATTTATTTAGTTTGAAACCGATTTTTTCGAACAAACTTATGCATCCTATGTTCTCGTGATGGATGTGTGCCAGGAAACTAAAAAATCCACTTTTTTGACACTGCGTGATTGAGTTTGTTATTAGGGAATATGCTATGCCTTGACGTCTTAAATCTACTTTAGTGGTGCACTCGATTTCATAGGCTTTGGAGGTGTGGCTGAATCGAGTAATAGATAGCGCCAATATGTCGCCGTCTTTGCAAGCTATCATAAAGTTAGTGGGAGGCAGGCGCTGAGTTGATGCCATATGATAGAGGATGGTTTCCTCAACTAACTTGTAAGGGGTGTTGGGGGATATTTCTTTAAGGTAAAACGCTACTATTTTTTCAAGATCTGAATGATCAGGGTGCCTGATTAAATATTCTATTTTTTCCATAAGGTTTCTAGTTGCTGCTTATTATTTAGAGGTTGGGTTAGCTTTTTTAAAAGGTCAAGTGTTTGATGTCGTGCGTGTTCAAGTATTTCATCGCTGATGATTATGTTGTTGTGTAAAAATACCAGGCTCCTCAGTTGATTGATTTTTATTAGTGTTGATAGTTTTCTATTAAGTAACTGGTTTATAGAATCACCATACCCTCGGGTGAAGCATTCCCAGGCCTTGAACTTTTCAGATTCTTTGTATTCGCTCCCCGAAAGCCACCAGATGAATGTAGCGATATCAAATGCTGGGTCAGAGATTCTTGTATGCTCAAAGTCGATCAATGTGCAAGTTTTCGAAAAATAAAGTGCATTTCCTGGCCAGGCATCTCCGTGGCAGATGCACTTTCTAACACTCTCGGTGTGGCTTTGGGTGGTTTCTTTTATATTCGTGTATAAGGTATCTATGATTTGTTTTAATTGAAAAACCTGCCAAGAGTGATTGCTCTTTTCAAGTTTTAATATTAGATGCTCGGAATTTGTAGTGTCGTATTTTGGATTTCTGAGGCTAGGAGGAGGAGAGTTGTGCAGTTTGAAAAGTATTTGGCCAAACAGGTAGTTATGTGTCTGGGTATTGTTTTTTGTAAAGTATAGGTCACCGGAGCACTCGCGAGTGAGAATGCCAAAGTAAAACTGATTCTCGAATTGGTAGATTTGTTCTTGAGGAGATGCAGGGGGGATAGGTTCAATTATATTGATTTGGTGGGAAAAAATATGAAGCATTACTTTTCTTTCGAAGGAGACTTTGTAATTTGAATAATCGTTTTTTTTTTAAAAGTTTTAGAATTAACGTGTCATTGTTTCTGGTTATACGAAGTATCTTGTTTATGGCGTTGTAAATTAGCTCTATGTGTTTTACTTCTAGGTCGTAAGTCTCGGAAATAGAGCGTTTTAGTCTGTCTAGGTCGTTCATAGGTAGGCTCCTAAGAAACGCTCAATAGCGAGGATATTTAAAAGGTAGTCAAATATATGTCTTGGTGTTTTGGTGTTTAATTGCTCAAGGTCTTGAATTAGAGTTTTTTTGTTTATTAGGTCAATGTCAACTACTTTGAAGTTCTTACATTTCGATATGAGCGCCTTTTTTTGTTTTAATAATGAAATTTCGTCAGCGTGCATGAATGTTTCTTTTGGGTAATTTGTGAATACGCTACTTTGCGTTTTTTTGTTGAGGAAATGTGTGAAGAGGGTTTTATTTAGTCTCAGGTTGACTGGGAGTGCACTGCAAAAATTTATTATTTCGTTATCTCTAAGCGGGTATACAGGTATTAAATTAAAGCTTAGAAGTAGGGGCGCTCTTCTGGCCATGGCTAATAGCATTCCAGTGTCTACCCTTTTATAAGGGGCGCGCAGTAGTAAATGAGAACACAAAACATCTTGTGCTCTTGGAGTGATACGGTTCATTAGGTGTTGGTTGTATAGCAGCCATGATCGGTCATCAATACTTCGCAGTCGATCGGTTGAAAAGTCTTCATCTGGAAATTGAGGAAAAAGTTCGTCGCCACCACAGCCATTAATTAAAATGCTTTGCCCATCGTTCGCTGCTTGGTTCCAGATGGATTCAAACGCACTTCCATATGCTTCTGAGTTTAAGTAGTATTTGTCTTTGGAAGGGGAGGATATAAGTGGTAGATGATCTTTGATGTTTATTTTGTGATCGTTTCCATTTATGCTTTCTATAATTGTATTTCTTCTGAATTGTTGGCTCTTGGCAAGTAAAGGGTCGCTTACAATTATTCCATAGGTGTTTAATTTTACTTTGGTGAAATGCTGTGCGCACGACATGGCAACGGTGGAGGAGTCAAGGCCGCCGCTTAGTTCAATCGCTATTTTGCACTCTTTTGTTAACTGTGAACTAAGTTTTTTCTGAAGTAATCCCGAAAAAAATTCAGCAGCTTCATCAGGGCATATATCTAGTATTTTGTGAGGAGATGGTTCTTCTGGCGCGGGATATTTATACTCGCCACACTCATCCGAAAATGTACATGATGAGCCTGCTGTTAGCATGGATATGCCCTGGAACGCAGTGCGGTGGGTGTAAGTCGGTTCAAATGTTGATTTTACAAGGTATTCAAAATCTAAGATTAGAGATTGTTTGGTTGATGCAATTTCCCTAAAGTCCCAGTTTAAATTCACTGTATTTCTAGTGTTGCAAAAATAAATTGGAATACTTCCTTCGTTAGTGGCGATGGCTCTTAATATGTTGCCATTTTGGCCAGTCACGAACTCTATAAGAAGGCCTTCGGATTTAATGGATGAGAATTCGTTGTAGATTTTACTAAGATCGGCGTGGCTAAGATTTTTGCATACGATGTGTTGGTTGGATTTTGTTGAGTGTGGGGTAGTGGAGACTATGCATATCCAACGCTCAATGCTGTGAAATAACATTGAAGTGATATTAGGGTTGTCTAGTATAGATAGGTGGCTTCCGTCTATCCATTTGTATGTGTTGTCACTAAAAATAGGTAGGCCATCGCAGGTTTTTAGGTTGAGTTTACAACTTATCATAAGAGTTATTTTCTCGCGTTGGTAATATGGCCTACCTGAATTATTACATTCCTGGTTAATCCGGAGGATTAGTAGCGAAGCCGATTGCTGTCACCTTGGACCAAGAACTTTGGAGCACGTTTTGGAAGCGATGGTGCATTAAGTACAGATATCTCCATTGGTTGTTCGATTGAGTTGGTTTTGCTGGTTTGGCTGGATTTTACTTTTTTCATGGTGTCGGATCTCCTTTGGTGCGGGCTAATCCCGCATCACTATGAATACATGTTTTTAACTAGGGAAAAAGTCCGTTTATGTCTTGGTCTTTTACATTTTAGGTCTAAGTGAGAATGCTTGAGCGGTGATGCGGCTTTTTTCTTCTTATGCCTTCTCGAGTAACTGTGCGCACTTGAGGACGATTTTTATTTGATCAAGGTGATGATTCAATGTGACTAGGTAGGAAGTAATGATTGGAGTATTTGGTTGTACTGGCTGTATACAGATGTCGGGGTGATTAAGTGTGGATAGTTGCGATTGTGTAGCGATTCCTATGCCAAGCTCGGAAGTTACCAGGAGTATCATCATCTCTAAGTTTGACACTTGCTCGAAAGTAATTGTTTCTCCTGTGGCATAGTCTGAGTTTTCTAGTAGCTCGCTAATTGCTTTGTAAGATATGGGTTTTAGTAATATTAGTTGATTTTTAAGTATGTCCTCAATTTTTATATGTTTTTTCTTTGCTGGATGATGTTTTATCGGTATCAAAATTGCTATTGAGTCAGTCCAGAGTGGATAAGAAATATAGCCGTTTTTGTCAGTTTTTTCTGGCGAGATTCCCGCATCTATATTGCCGATTTTAAGTGCTATTGCTAGTTCGCTTTCGGGGATTTCCGATACCAGCAGTTGTAGTGTTGGGGCTTCTTTACGGCACTGGGCGAATAGTTCTACGGCGTAAGATTGAGCAAAGTTGTCCGTGATGCCTATTCGAATAGACGTGTCGTGATCTCTATTTTTTCGGCTGACGATCAGGCGTGCTTTCTCAACTGCATTGATTATCTGTCTAGCCTCATGTAAAAATATTTCACCAGAGTTTGTAAGTTTTGTTGATCTTGTCGTGCGTTCAAATAAGACTACGCCTAAATCATTTTCAAGATCTTTTATCGAGCGTGAAAGTGGAGATTGCTCAATGTGTAGGCGGGTCGCGGCCCTTCCGAAGTGCAGTTCTTCGGCGACGCAAATAAAGTGCTTTAGGTGTCGTAGTTCCAAGTTGAGCTCTCCTTGCTGGCTAAAAGCTAATAAAACTTGAAATTTGTGATGGCGTAAAAAACGCATCAGAATGTGACGGCGGTTTTAATAGTACCCCCAGAAAAAGCTTTTATACGCCGATCTATTTGGATCTGATATTGCTGACAGCATTCTCGGAACAGTCCTACACCGGCTTATGTGCAGTAAGAATACAAAGCGTTTCCGGCTAACGCGTTTATTGGGTGGGACCATCAAACCTCACGGCTGCCAAACAACCTTCTCCCCACTCAACCTCCGATCCAGAAAACACGCCGCACTGATCAGCGCCAGATGCGTCAATGCCTGCGGCGTGTTGCCCATGTGCCGCCCATGGCTGTCGAACTCTTCGGCATACAACCCCAGCGGGTTGGCGTACCTGAGCAGTTGTTCGAACTCCAGGTGAGCCTTGTCGAGCTGGCCGGCGCGGGCCAGGCATTCGACGTACCAGAACGAGCACGCGGCGAAGGCGCCTTCGCTGCCGGGCAGGCCGTCGATCTGGCAGTCGTCGTTGCGGTAGCGGTAGATCATGCCGTCGCGCACCAGGCTCTTTTCGATGGCTTGCAGGGTCGATAGCCAGCGTGGGTCGCGGGCGCTGACGAAACGCACCAGTGGCATCAGCAGCATCGAACCGTCCAGGCCGGTGCCGCCGATGTGCTGGACGAAATGCCCTCGCTCTTCATTCCAGAAGTTGTCCCAGATGTCGGCGTAGATCGCCTGGCGGGTCTGGTCCCAACGCGCGAAGGGTGCCGGCAGCGAACGTTTTGAGGCGAGGCGGATGGCGCGGTCCAGGGCGACCCAGCACATCAGCCGTGAATGCAGGAAATGGTATTGCCCGCCGCGCATTTCCCAGATGCCGACATCCTTTTGTTCCCAGGTTTCACAGACTTGATCGACCACCTCCACCGTATGCTTCCAGCCTTCATGGGAGATGGCTTCGCCGTATTTGTTGACCAGGTAAATCGCGTCCATCAGCTCGCCAAAGATATCGAGCTGAATCTGTTCATAGGCCTGATTGCCGATGCGCACCGGTTGAGCGCCACCATGCCCGGACAGGTGCGCCAGCTCGATCTCCGGCAGCTCCTGGCGACCGTCGATGGCATACAGGATATTGAGTTTCATCGGCGTGCCCTGACAGTCGCTGATCCGCCCGCGCAACCAGCGCATGTAGGCGTTGGCTTCTTCGACGAAGCCCAGGCGCATGAATGCATAGACGGTGAACGAGGCGTCGCGGATCCAGGTGAAGCGATAGTCCCAGTTGCGTGCGCCACCCGGGCTTTCCGGCAGGCCGAAAGTGGCGGCGGCGAGAATGGCGCCGTGTTTGCGCGAGGTCAGCAGCTTCATCGCCAGGGCCGAGCGGTTGACCATTTCGCGCCAGCGGCCGCGGTAGTTAGACTGGCCGATCCAGTCGCGCCAGAACTTCAGGGTGCGCTCCAGGCACAATTGCGCCGCGCCTTCCTTGAAGCGCGGATCGTCGAGGGCGCCGAGCAGGAACTGACCGGTCTGGTCCTGTTCGAGGGTGAACTCGGCGACCGCCACATTTGCGTCGATGCGCAATGCCTGATCCGAAGAGAGCCGCAGAGTCGGTTGGCCGAAAGCCTCAAAAATCACATCCTGTTTATTCTGGCGTGCGCGAGTGGGGGCGCGGGCGTAGTCATGGCGCACGGCGCAACGCATGTGGAAGGTGGCGCGGCCGCTGACCACACGGATCCTCCGCATCAGCAGCGGCAGGTCATCCTCGGTGTCGCCGACGGGCAGCAGGTCGGTGACCTCGACCACGGCGCGGTCGCTGAGCCAGCGGGTCAGCAGTACATTGGTGTCGGGCAGGTAGATTTGCTCTCGGCGGGCGTCGGGCAAGTCCGGTGACAACTGGAAAGTCCCGGCCTCGGGGGTGTCCAGCAGCGAGCAGAAGATCGACGGGCTGTCGAACTCCGGCCAGCAGAAAAAATCCACGCTGCCCTTGTCGTTGACCAGCGCCGCGCTGCGCATGTCGCCGATGATGCCGTGGGCGTCGATGGGGCGTTGGCGTTCAGGGGGATCGACCATTGTCGCGATACTCCGGGAACCGGGGGCCTAAATAGCTGACTGGTTTGGGTGGGCGAGAGTTCATTCGGCGAGAGGTGTGAGTTGTCTGTTCTGGCCCCATCGCGAGCAGGCTCCCACAGTTGATCGGTGTACACAGTCCCTTGTGGGAGCGAGCCTGCTCGCGATAGCGGACTATCAGTCGACATCATTATTGCCTGACACACTGCTATCGCGAGCAGGCTCGCTCCTACAAGGGATCGCAATCCGGCTAATTCCGACTACACCTCATCCGTTCTCTTTACAGACAACTCTCGAGGAAATCCCGGTGACCCCGCTGACATTGCTGTGCCTGCCCTATTCGGGCGCGAGTGCCATGGTCTATAGCCGCTGGCGGCGCAAATTGCCGGAGTGGCTCAGGCTGCAACCGGTGGAACTGCCGGGGCGTGGCGCACGATATGGCGAGCCCTTGCACACCGACATGCGCCGCCTGGCGCTGCAATTGGCCCAGGAACAAAAAGCCACGCTGAAGGCGCCGTACGCGTTGTTCGGGCACAGCATGGGCGCGCTGCTGGCCTGCGAGATGGCCCATGCGTTTCGCTCGCTGGGTTGCCCGGAGCCGGTAGCGCTGTTCGCCTCGGGCACCGCCGCGCCTACGATGCGCGCCGAATACGACCGAGGCTTTGCCCAGCCTAAAAGCGACGCCGAACTGATCGAGCAACTGCGCACCCTCAACGGCACCAGCGAAGAGATCCTGGCCAACGAAGAGTTGATGAGCCTGACCCTGCCGGTGCTGCGTGCGGACTTCCTGCTCTGCGGGCGTTTCGAACCAGTGCAGCGCCCGTTACTCAAGTGCCCGGTGCACGTGCTCGGCGGCAAAACCGACCGCGCCACCGCCGAACAGTTGATCGGCTGGAGCCAGGAAACCCGTGGCAGCTTTTCGGTGGACATGCTGGCGGGTGGGCACTTCTTCATCCATGAGCAAGAAGCCAAGGTGCTGCGGGTGATCAAGGATCAGCTTGAGGTGCATCATCGACGGCATGGGTTGAAAGCAGTGGGCTGATCCGATTCATGCATCACCGCACACCTTGTAGGAGCGAGCCTGCTCGCGATGGCGGCATCACATTCAACTTGAATGTGTCTGACCCGCCGCTATCGCGAGCAGGCTCGCTCCTACAGGTTTTTTCATTGTTCTGTATTGCGCATTTCACCTCCCGCCTGATCCGCTAATTTTTCCCGCCTGCATTCGTTTTATAGGCACGACGCGCCTTTGCGCCTGCTGCCTACTGATGCGGATGCCGATAGATGAATGCTCAAGACTCCTTGAAACTTGCTCGCCGGTTTATCGGGTTGCCCCTGGAAAAGCGCCAGATGTTCCTTGCGGCCTTGCACAGGGAGGGCGTGGATTTCGCCCGTTTCCCGATTCCGGCCGGCATCGAGGCCGAGGATCGCCAAGCGCTGTCGTACGCCCAGCAACGCATGTGGTTTCTCTGGCAACTGGATCCCCACAGCGGTGCGTACAACCTGCCGGGCGCAGTACGGCTGACCGGGCGCCTGAACCTGTCGGCGCTGGAACAGGCATTCGCCAGCCTGGTGGCGCGGCATGAAACCCTGCGCACGGTGTTCGCCCGTCAGGCCGATGACAGCTTGCAGCAAGTGCCGGCCGCTGCGCCGCTGCGGATCGAACAGGTGGACTTCAGCGCATTGCCTGCCAATGAGCGCGAAGGTGCAGTGGCTGAAACCGCCGAACAGCAATCGGTACTGCCGTTCGATCTGTCGACCGGTCCGCTGCTGCGGGTGACCTTGCTCAAGCTCGCCGAGCAGGAACATGTCCTGCTGTTGACCCTGCACCACATAGTGTCCGACGGCTGGTCGATGAACGTGCTGATCGACGAATTCATCCGCTGCTACGACGCCTTCGATGCGGGCGCACAGCCGCAACTGCCAGCGTTGCCGATCCAGTACAGCGACTACGCCCTGTGGCAGCGCCGCTGGCTGGAGGCGGGCGAGCAGGCGCGGCAACTGGCGTACTGGCAGGCGCAATTGGGTGACGAACACCCGGTGCTGGAATTGCCCCTGGATCATTCGCGCCCGGCGATGCCGAGCTATCGCGGCACCCGCTACGAATTCGCGGTGGAGGCGCAACTGGCCGAGCAACTGCGCAGCACCGCGCAGAAACACAACATCACCCTGTTCATGCTGTTGCTCGGCGCCTTCAACACGTTGCTGCATCGCTACACCGGGCAAACCGACATCCGCGTCGGCGTGCCCATCGCCAACCGCAATCGCGCGGAAATCGAAGGCTTGATCGGCTTCTTCGTCAACACCCAGGTGCTGCGCACGCAACTGGACGGCCAGACCCGGGTTGATGACCTGCTGCGCACCATCAAGGAAACCGCCCTTGGCGCTCAGGCCCATCAAGACCTGCCGTTCGAGCGCCTGGTCGAAGCGCTGAAACTGGAACGCAGCCTCAGCCACACGCCTTTATTCCAGGCGATGTACAACCACCAGCCGCACGTGGCCGACATGGCGTCGGTCGGCACCGCGTCCGGCCTGGAGCTGGGCAGTATCGACTGGCAAAGCTGCACCACCCAGTTCGACCTGACCCTCGACACCTGGGAGAAGGGCGGCAAGCTGCACGCCGCGCTGACCTACGCCAGTGACCTGTTCGAGGCCGATACCATTGCACGCATGGCCGGGCACTGGACGCGCCTGTTGCAAGCGATAGTCGACGATTCGACGCAAAAAATCGGCGAGTTGCCGATGCTGACGGCAGCTGAGCAGCAAGTGCTGGTGCAAGACTGGAACCGCACCGCCGAGGTCTATCCGGTCGAACAGTGCATGCACCAGTTGATCCAGGCCCAGGCCCGCCGCACCCCCGGCGCGCCGGCGCTGGTGTTTGGCGAACGTCAGCTCAGCTACGCGCAACTCGACGCCCGCAGCAATCAACTGGCGCACTGCTTGCGCGAGCAGGGTGTTGGCCCGGATGTGCTGGTGGGCATCTGCGTCGAGCGTTCGCTGGAAATGGTCATTGGCCTGCTGGCGATTCACAAGGCCGGTGGTGCCTACGTACCGCTGGACCCTGAGTACCCGGCCGAACGCCTGGCCTACATGATCGAAGACAGCGCGATTGGCTTGCTGCTCAGCCAAAGCACCTTGATCGGCGCACTGCCTGCCGATGGCGTCAAGGTCATCGCCCTGGATCAGGAGCAGGATTGGCTCGACGGCTACAGCGAGACCTGCCCGCTGGTTGAAGTGCATCCGTTGAACCTGGCCTATGTGATCTACACCTCCGGCTCCACCGGCAAGCCGAAGGGCGCTGGCAACAGTCACGCGGCGCTGGTCAACCGCCTGTGCTGGATGCAGCAGGCTTACGGGCTGGATGGCAGCGACTCGGTACTGCAGAAAACCCCGTTCAGTTTCGATGTGTCGGTGTGGGAGTTTTTCTGGCCGCTGATGACCGGCGCGCGCCTGGTGGTGGCGCCGCCGGGGGCGCATCGTGAACCGGCGCAGTTGATCCGCCTCATCACTGACTACCGCATCAGCACGCTGCACTTTGTGCCGTCGATGCTCCAGGCGTTCATCCACGAGCCGGGTGTCGAGGCTTGTACCGGCCTCAAGCGCATCGTCTGCAGCGGTGAAGCCTTGCCGCTGGATGCCCAATTGCAGGTGTTCAAAAAACTGCCGGGCGCAGGCTTGTACAACCTGTATGGCCCGACCGAAGCGGCCATCGACGTCACCCACTGGACCTGCATCGACGAAGGCGCCGACAGCGTGCCCATCGGCCGGCCCATCGCCAACCTGCGCACCCATGTGCTGGATGCGCAATTGCTGCCGGTTCCGGCTGGCGTGGCGGGGGAGTTGTACCTCGGCGGTGCCGGTCTGGCGCGCAGTTATCACCGGCGTCCGGCGCTCAGCGCCGAGCGGTTCGTGCCGTGCCCCTTCCATGACGGCGCGCGCTTGTACCGCACCGGCGACCGCGTGCGCCAGCGTGCCGATGGGGTGATCGAATACCTCGGGCGCCTCGACCATCAAGTCAAATTGCGTGGCCTGCGCATCGAGCTGGGGGAGATCGAAACCCGCCTGATGCAGCATGCCCTGGTGCGCGAGGCCGTGGTGTTGGTGCAGGGTGGCAAGCAGCTGGTGGCGTATCTGGTGCTGGAAAATCCCGATGCCGATGAGCAGTGGCCACAAACCCTCAAGGCCTGGCTGCTCGGCGGCCTGCCGGAATACATGGTGCCCACCTACCTGATGCCGCTGGATGCCTTGCCGGTGACCGCCAACGGCAAGCTTGACCGCAAGGCCTTGCCGCCACCCGACGCCGTGCCGCAACAGGCATTCGTCGCACCGCAAGATGCAATGCAGACCGCGTTGGCGCAGATCTGGCAGGACGTTTTGGACCTGGAACGCGTGGGGCTTGAAGACAATTTCTTCGAGCTTGGCGGCGACTCGATCATTTCCATTCAGGTGGTCAGCCGCGCCCGTCAGGCTGGCATTCGCCTCAGCCCCCGCGACCTGTTCCAGTACCAGACCGTGCGCAGCCTGGCATTGGTCGCGGTGTTCGACAGCCGCAGCACTGTCGATCAAGGCCCGGTCAGCGGCGAAGTGAGCCTGACTCCGGCGCAGCATTACTTCTTCGAACAGGCCATCGCCCAGCGTCGGCACTGGAATCAGTCGCTGCTGCTGACGCCCCGGGAAGCGTTGAATCCTGAGACGTTGGAACAGGCGTTGGTTACCGTCATCAACCACCACGACGCCTTGCGCCTGCGCTTCGTCGAAGGTGCCGAAGGCTGGCAACAGCACCACGCAGCGCCAGTCGAATCAGCTGGATTGTGGCAGCGTCAGGCGTCTTCGACCGATGCCTTGACCGCCCTGTGCGATGAGGCGCAACGCAGTCTCGATCTGGCAAACGGGCCGCTGCTGCGTGCCTTGCTGGTCAGCCTCGACGATGGCAGTCACCGCCTGCTGCTGGTGGTCCATCACCTGGCAGTGGACGGGGTGTCGTGGCGGGTGTTGCTCGAAGATTTGCAACAGGCTTACCGGCAAGTGGCGCTGCCTGAGAAAACCAGCGCCTACCAAACCTGGGCCGCGCACCTGCAACAGTATGCTGGCACCGTGCCTGGGCAAATGCCGTACTGGCAGTCGCAACTGGCGGATGCCCGGGACCTGCCGTGTGACAACCCCCAGGGCAGCTTGCAGCAGCGCCACGGGCACAAGATCGAGTCGATATTGGACGCCGAGCTGACCCGCCTGTTGCTGCAACAGGCCCCGGCGGCCTATCGCACCCAGGTCAATGATCTGTTGCTCACGGCGCTGGCGCGGGTCATCTGCCGCTGGAGCGGGCAGGGCTCGACGTTGATCCAGCTGGAAGGCCACGGCCGCGAAGAGCTGGGCGACGACATCGACCTGAGCCGTACCGTCGGCTGGTTCACCAGCCTGTTTCCGTTGCGCCTGCAACCCGAAGCCGGGGCGGCGAATTCGATCAAGTCGATCAAGGAACAACTGCGCGCCATTCCCGGCAAAGGCCTGGGCTACGGCTTGCTGCGTTATCTCGGTGAACCGGCACAGCGTCAGGCCCTGCAAGACCTGCCGACGCCTCGGATCACCTTCAACTACCTGGGGCAGTTCGACCGTCAGTTCGACGACGCCGCGCTGTTGGTCCCGGCCCCGGAAAGCGGTGGCCAGGCCCAGGGCGACGATGCGCCGCTAGCCAACTGGCTGGCCGTGGAAGGCCAGGTGTATGGCGGGCAGCTCTCGCTGCAATGGGGTTTCAGCCGTGAAATGTTTGCCGAGTCCACCGTGCAACGACTGGCCGACGCCTACACCGAAGAACTCAAGATGCTGATCGAACATTGCTGCACGACAGCGGCAGGCCAGGTCACGCCGTCGGACTTCCCGCTGGCGCGCATCACCCAGGCACAACTCGATGCCTTGCCTGTTGCGGCGCCGGCCATCGAGGACGTTTACCCGCTGACGCCGATGCAGCAGGGCATGCTGTTCCACACCCTGTACGAACCCCAGGCCGAGGCCTACATCAATCAATTGCGCCTGGACATCCACGGCCTGGAACTGGCGGCGTTCGGCCGGGCCTGGCAGGCGGCGATCAACCGGCATGACATCCTGCGCAGCAGCTTCCACTGGCTGGGGCTTGAGTGCGCGCATCAGGTGATTCATCGCCAGATCGACCTGCAACTGCAAGTGATCGAAGCGGCCGACATCGACCTCGATGCACTGGCCGCCGAGGAGCGCAGCCGTGGCTTTGAACTCGGCACCGCGCCGTTGTTCCGCCTGCTGCTGGTGCGTCGGGGCAGTGAAGACTGGCACTTGATCCATACCAGCCACCACATCCTCATGGACGGCTGGAGCAACGCCCAGTTGCTCGGTGAAGTGATCCAGCACTATGCCGGCCAGACCTTGGCCAGGCCGTTGGGGCAATACCGCGACTACCTCGGCTGGATTCAACAGCAGCCGCTGCTGCCCGCCGAGCAGTTCTGGAAGCAGGCGCTGGCGCCGCTGGAAACGCCGACGCTGCTGGCGCAAGCCTTGCCGACGCCCGCCGATGGGCGCGGCATGGGCGAACATCAATTGACCCTTGAAAGCGCCGCGCTACAGCGCCTGAGCGATTTCGCCCGCCAGCAGAAAATCACCCTCAACACCTTGTTGCAAGGCGCCTGGGGCCTGCTGTTGCAGCGCTACACCGGCCAATCCTGCGTGGCCTTCGGCGCAACGATTGCCGGGCGTTCCGCGCCATTGCCTGGCATCGAGCAGCAGTTGGGGCTGTTCATCAACACCTTGCCGATCATCGCCGCGCCGCAGGCCGGGCAGTCGGTGGCCCAGTGGCTCAACGACCTGCAAGCCCTGAACCTGAGCCTGCGCGAGTTCGAGCATGTGCCGCTGTACGACATTCAGGGCTGGGCAGGGCAACAGGGGGCGCTGTTCGACAGCCTGCTGGTGTTCGAGAACTTCCCGGTGGCCGAAGCCCTCAAGCAGGGCGCACCGGCAGGCCTGACCTTCGGCACGCTGCGCAATCACGAAATCACCAGTTACCCGCTGACCCTGGGCATCGAAGTCGGCGTCAGCCTGCGTCTGGATTTCAGTTTCGACCGCACCCGGTTCAGTGCAGCGCAGATCAGTCAGTTGGGCGCCAGCCTGTTGCAGGTGCTGGAGCAGTTCGTCGCACAGCCCCAACAAGCACTGGGCGCGATCAGCCTGCTGGATCCTGAGGCCCAAGCAAACATACTGGCATTTTCCCGTCCGCCTGCGCCGTCAATCGATAGCCCGTTGCTGGCCCATCAGCGCTTCGAGCAACAAGCGGCCCGCACCCCCGATGCGCTGGCGGTGATGGTCGGTGACGAGCGCCTGACCTACGCCCAACTCAATGCGCAAGCCAACCAGCTCGCCCATCGCCTGCGCGCCCAGGGTGTGGCGCCGGGGCAGCGGGTTGGCCTGTCGGTGCGGCGCAATGCGCAGATGATCGTCAGCCTGATGGCGATCCTCAAGTCCGGCGCCGGGTATGTGCCGCTCGACCCGGATTACCCGGCCGAGCGCCTGGCCTACATGATCGAAGACAGCGGCATCGACCTGCTGCTGGCGCAACCGGGCCTGCTGGCCGATGTAGCGCTGCCGCAAGGTTTGCCACGCCTGGCGCTGGAGCCTGGCGCAGACGCGGGGTATTGCACCGACAACCCGGTCAACCTCGCCAGCGCCGAAGACCTCGCCTACCTGATCTACACCTCCGGCTCCACCGGACGGCCGAAAGGCGTGTGCCTGGCCCATGCCGCACTGCGCGAGTTTTGCGTGATTGCGTCGGACTATTCACAACTCACCGCGCAAGACCGCGTGTTGCAGTTCGCCACGTTCAGCTTCGACGGCTTTGTCGAGCAGTGCTACCCGCCATTGTGCGTGGGTGCGGCGCTGGTGATGCGCGGCGATGAGCTGTGGGACACCGACACCCTCTATCGCCAGATCATCGAACAGGGCGTGACCCTGGCGGATTTGCCGGCGGCGTACTGGTTCCTGCTGGCTCAGGAGTGGGCCGCGCAATCGCAGCGGGACAAGGGGCGTTTGCGCCAGGTCCACGTCGGCGGCGAAGCCATGTCGCTGGAAGGCCTGAAGCTGTGGCACGCCGCCGGTTTGGGCGATGTGCGCCTGCTCAACACCTACGGGCCGACCGAAGCCACGGTGGTGTCCAGTACCCACGCATGCACGCTGGCCGATACCCGCAACCACATCGGCGTACCCATCGGTAAAGCGCTGCCGGGTCGCGCACTGTATGTGCTGGACAGCGAGGGCCATCTGCTGCCGACCGGTTGCGTCGGCGAATTGTGCATCGGCGGCGACGCCGGCCTTGCCCAGCGCTATCACCAGCGACCGGGCTTGAGCGCCGAGCGCTTCATCGCCGATCCGTTTTCCGCCACACCGGGTGCGCGGCTGTACCGCAGTGGCGACCTGGCGCGTTATCGCGAAGACGGCGCGCTGGAATACCTGGGGCGCATCGATCACCAGGTGAAAATTCGCGGTTTCCGCGTCGAGCTGGGTGAGCTGGAAGCGCACCTGCAAGGCCTGCCGATGATCAGCGAAGCCGCAGTGCTGGTGCACGAAGGCGTTGGCGGCAAGCAATTGATCGGCTATGTGGTGCCGGCCGATGCCGAGCGGCTGCCGGCGGATGCGCGTCAACTCACCGACACCGTGCGTCGCGCTCTGGGCGAACGCCTGCCGGACTACATGCTGCCGGCGCAACTGGTGTTGCTGGCGGCGTTGCCGCTCAACCGCAACGGCAAACTCGACCGCGCCGCGTTGCCGGCCCCGCAGGTCTGGGAGGCCGAACTCGGCAGCGCCCCGCAAGGCGCACTGGAAATCGAACTGGCGCAGATTTGGCGGCAGGTGTTGCGGGTCAATCGCGTCGACCGGGAAAACAGCTTCTTCGAATTGGGCGGGCATTCGTTGCTCGCGACGCAGATCGTCTCGCAGATCCGCCAGCGCCTGGGCCTGTCGGTGAGCCTGCGCAGCCTGTTCGAGCATCCGCGCCTCGAGGATTTCGCCGCTCAGGTGCAGGCGCTGCAACACAGCTGTGAACGCCCGGCGCTGGTGGCGGACACCTCTGGCGAGCGCCAGCCGTTGTCCTTTGCCCAGCAGCGCCTGTGGTTCCTGTGGAACCTGGAGCCGGACAGTTCGATGTACAACATGCCGGGTGCCTTGCGCCTGCGGGGCGAACTGAATCTCGACGCCCTGCGCCAGACCTTCGAAACCCTGGTGCAGCGTCATGCAGTATTGCGCACCACCTTCTACGAGGAAGACGGCCAGACCTGGCAGCGGGTCCACGGGCAGTTGCCGTTGAGCTTCGAGGCCAGCGACCTGCGGCATCGGCCAGCACCGGACGTCGAAGCGCAGCAACTGGCCCGCGAGGAAGTCGCCCGACCATTCGACCTGCGCCACGGTCCGTTGCTGCGGGTGCGGGTGCTGCGGGTCGCGGATGATCAGCGTGTGCTGTTGCTGACGGTGCATCACATCGTCGCCGATGACTGGTCGTTCCGCGTGCTGATCAATGAATTCATCACGCTGTATCCAACCCTCAACCGTGGCCAGACCCCGCAACTGCCGGCGCACAGCGTGCAGTACGCCGACTTCGCCAAATGGCAGCGCCAGTGGCTGGAGCAGGGCGGTGAGTTGCAACGCCAGCTCGACTACTGGCAGCAGCGCCTTGCCGAGCCACAGGCGGTGCTGGAGTTGCCCGCCGATGGCGACCGGCGCACGGCGCAAGAGGGTGCCAGTGCCCATTTCACCTTCAGCGACGAACTCAGCCGGCAGTTGCGCGACTTTGCCCAGCAACGCGATTTGTCGCTGTTCATGCTGCTGCTGGCCGGTTTCACCCTGGTCCTGCGCCAGCGTACCAAGGTCAGTCGGGTGCGCATCGGCACCGATATCGCCAACCGAAATCAAGCCGAGCTTGAAGAAATGGTCGGCTTCTTCGTTAACCAATTAGTACTGCAAGTGGAGGTCGATGCCGAGCAGTCGGCGGCACAGTTGCTGGAGGCCTGTCGCCGGGCGGTGCTGGAGGCTTCGGACCATCAGGACCTGCCGTTCGAGCGTCTGGTGGAAGCCTTGCGCCTGCCGCGCCGGGCCGGTCGTTCGCCGCTGTTCGACATCAAGCTGATCTACCAGGAAGGCGTCGGTCGCCTGCCGTCGATGGAGGGCCTGCAGGTCGAGGACTTCCCGTCCGGGCGCCAGGCCGCCGAGATCGGCATGGTCGCTGCGTTCTACAACGATGCCGAGCACATTCACTTGAGTTTCGAAACGCCGGTGGGCCAGTACCTGCCGAGCACGCTGGAGTCTTTGTTCGAACAGATCCGGGCGGTGCTCGAAGCGCTGATACGCGCTGACGGGGTGCAGGTCGGTGAGTTGCTGGACCTGGCGGCTGATGTGCAACGCCTTGCCGATGCGCGCGTGAACGAGCAACGCAAGGCCCTGCTCGGCGGTGCCATGGCGATCAAGCGTCGCTCGGCGAACCGTGGCGCGCCGGAGCGGCAAACCGCAGCGGACTGATTCAGTCGGCGGCGCCCTTGAGCGCCGCCGTCAACATTTTCTGGAGGGGTTTATGACCGTTTCAACGACCAAGTCCATGCCCAGGATGGGCCGTGGTGCCCGCAAAAGCCTGTCCACCGATCCGACGCGGCTGGTGAGTTTTGCGCCGATGTTCGAAGGCCTCAGCATGCCGCTGGTGTGCCGTCCGGCCGTGTCCGGCGTGAGCCTGGTGGAATGGGCGAGCCAGAATCGCGCGCTGATCGAAAGCAAGCTGCTGGAACACGCGGTGATCCTGTTCCGTGGCTTCCAGGTGGCCGATATCGGCGAGTTCAACCGTTGCGTCGACGGGATTTCCGGCGGCGCCCTGGAGTACCTGTTCCGCGCCTCGCCACGGACCCAGATCAGCGGCCAGTTCAAGATCTACAGCTCCACCGATTACCCGGCGGCGGAGAAAATTTTCCCGCACAACGAACACTCGTATTCGCCGGTGTTCCCGCGTCACCTGTATTTCTACTGCGACACGCCGTCGACCACCGGCGGTGAAACCCCCTTTGGCGATACCCGCCGGATCCTCGCGCGGATCGACCCGGCGGTGCGCGAAGAATTTACCCGCAAACGCATCATGTACGTGCGCAACTACGGCGACGGCATGGGCCTGCCATGGCAGACGGTGTTCCAGAGCGAGGACCGCGCAGAAGTCGAGGCCTACTGCGCAAAAATCGGCATCCAGGCCGAATGGAAACCGGGCAACCGCCTGCGCACCCGGCAGAACGGCCCGGCCATCGTGCGCCATCCACTGAGCGGCGAGCGCATCTGGTTCAACCACGGCACCTTCTTCAACGCACTGACCCTGCCGGACAGCATCCGCGACAACCTGCTGCGTGAATTCGGCCCGCAGGACCTGCCACAAAACACCTTCTTCGGCGACGGCTCGCCGATTCCCGAGGATGTGATTCGCCACCTGCAAGGCATCTACCGCGAGGTGATGGTCGAGTTCGCCTGGGAGAAGGGCGACGTGGTCCTGCTCGACAACATCCTCAGCGTGCATGCGCGCAACGAATTCACCGGCTACAGAAAAATCCTCACGGCCATGGCCATCGCGCAGAAAAGCGCCGACCTGGATCAGGAATAAGGACATCCGACATGAACACCACCGCCCTCGAACCTTCGGTAGACGTATTCCAGACTTCGGCCCAGCAGGCCTTTTATTTGCGTGCCCAGGCGCTGGGCGCTCGGCCGCTATTCGCCGCGCTGACGTTGCCGGTCGCCCGGCCAGTGGACGCCCTGGCGTTGCGCACGGCACTGGAAACCCTCGGTCGGCGCCATGAAATCCTGCGCACGCTGTACCGCCGCCTGCCGGGCATGAAGTGGCCGGTGCAAAGCCTGTGCGATGCCTTGCCGGTCACGTTGCTGGGCAACCAGCCTTCGCTGGACGAGGCCTTGAGCCGCAGCCGTGAAGTCATGGTTGAAGATTCGAGCAAGGCGCTGGTGGTGGCGCAGGTTGAAGACCAGGCAGGGCAGTCTTTCATCACCCTGCTGACCCCAGCGTGCAGCTTCGACGAGGCCTCGCTGCGGGTACTCTCGGCCGAGCTTGCCAGTCTGTTGCGCGGCGAAACCCTGGTCGAAGACGAGGACGCGCTGCAATACCTGGACTACAGCGCCTGGCAGGAAGAACTGCGCGAAGAAGACATCGGCCACCAGGGCGCCGCGTTCTGGCGCAACCTGCAACAGCAGTTCGCCGTGGCCCACCGTTTGCCGTTCGAAAAAACCGTTGAAGTGTCCCTGGCTCGCCGTCAGGTCACGCTCAGCGATGCCACCTGGTACGCCGGGGTACAACGACTGGCTGATGAGTCGAACGTCGAGGCACCTCAGGTCGCGTTACTGCTGTGGAGCGCATTCGTGGCGCGCATCGGCCAACAGGAAAAAGGCCTGATCGGCTGGCAGGTGGACGGTCGCAACGAGCAGACCGCCGCCACCCTCGGGCGTTTCGCCCGGCGTTTGCCGGTGGCCTTCGAATACCGCAGCCAGCAGACTCTGGCGCAAGCCTTGGCAACCTTTGCCGCCAGCGTCGAACAGTCGCTGTCGTGGCTCGATTGCCTCAATGAATTTGAATTGAGCACCGAAGGCACCGCGCCGCTGCGTTACGGCTTCGTCCATCAGGCTGGCGAAGAGGCCGCAATCGAGGTGGACGACGGCAACCCGGAAGTCCTGCGCTTGCGAGTGCTGGGCGATCAGTTGCAGTTGTCGTGTCTCGACGGTGCGTTGCCTGAATCGATGCTGGCCGAGTGGCTGGGGCAGTTTGCCGAGTTCAGTCGGCAACTGTTGGCGTCGCCCGAACTGACCCTGGCCGGGGCTGATCTGGTCAGTGCCGCGCAGCGGACCCGTCTGATCGAAGGCTTCAATCCGAACGCCACCGAGCAGGTTTTGCCGTGCCAGTTCCTGCACGAGTTGTTCAGTGAACAGGCGCGCCTGCATCCGCAACGCATCGCCCTGAGTGTCAACGGCCAGCGCCTGACCTATGCCGAACTGGATGCGCACTCCAACCAAGTGGCCAATACCTTGCGCGCCCAAGAGGTGGCGGCGGATGAAATCGTTGCGGTCTACGGTCAACGTTCTCTGGAGATGGTTATCGCCCTGTTGGGCACGCTCAAGGCTGGCGCTGCGTACCTGCCACTGGACCCGAACTACCCGATCGAGCGCCTGGCGTTCATGCTCGCCGACACCGGCGCGCGCCAGGTACTGGCCTGCCAGCCGCTGCCAGACGCGTTGCACAGTGAGCGTGTGGTTTCCCTGATGCCGGGGGCTGAAGTCTGGTCCGCCGCGCAATCCGAACCTGCGCCTCAGGGCGACAGCGCCAACCTGGCCTACGTCATCTACACCTCCGGTTCCACCGGCAAGCCCAAGGGCGTGATGATCAGTCATGCCAACGCCGTGGCCTCGACCCTGGCGCGTACGGCGTTTTATCGCCAGCCACTGCGCGCATTCCTGATGCTCTCGTCGTTCTCCTTCGACAGCTCGGTGGCCGGGGTTTTCTGGGCGCTGGGGCAGGGCGCGACCCTGTGCCTGCCGGACGAAGACAACTACAAGGATCCGGCCCGACTGGCCGAGTTGATCCAGCGCGAAGAGATATCCCACTACCTGACCCTGCCGTCCTACCACGCGCAGATTCTCGAGCAACTCGACCAGCAGGCACTGGCCTGTGTGATCGTCGCTGGCGAAGCCTGCGGCAACGCACTGGTGCAGCGACATCGCGAGGCATTGCCGGGGGTGGCGCTGGTCAACGAATACGGCCCGACCGAAGGCACCGTGTGGTGTTCGGCCTGGGAACTGCCGCTTGACCAGGACGATGACAGCATCCCGATCGGCCAGCCGATTGCCGGCATGCGCCTCCACGTGCTCGGTCCGGACCTGCAACCGGTGGCCGTGGGCGTCGAAGGCGAGCTGTATGTCGGTGGCGCCGGCATCGCCCGGGGTTATCTGCAACGGGCCACGCTGACGGCCGAGCGTTTTGTCCCCGACCTGTTCGCGAAGGCGGCGGGCCAGCGTCTGTATCGCACCGGCGACCTGGCGCGCTATCGCGCCGATGGCGTGCTGGAGTATCTGGGCCGGGTCGACCATCAAGTGAAAATCCGCGGCTTCCGCATTGAGCTGGGGGAAATCGAGTCGGCCATGCGCAACGCGCCGGGCATCGAGGACGCCGCCGTGATTGCCCACGAAACCCCGACCGGTCCGCAACTGCTGGGCTTCGTGGTGTCCCCGGCCGACACCGCCGAGATCCGCCTCAACGAATTGCGCAGCCATCTGGCCGAGGCGCTGCCCGAGCACATGCAGCCGGCGCGCTTGCAGGTGCTGGAGCGTTTCCCGCTGATGCCCAACGGCAAACTCAATCGCCAGGCCTTGTTCGATCTCGATGTGCGCCGCCGCGTCTTTGTCGCGCCGCGCAACGACCTGGAAAAGACCCTGGCGGCGATCTGGGTCGAAGCGCTGCAGGTCGAGCGCGTCGGTGTGCACGACAACTTCTTCGAACTCGGCGGGCACTCGCTGCTGGCCACGCGCATTCGTGCGCGGATTCAGGAAGAACTGAACCTGGCGATCCCGCTCAAGCTGTTTTTCGACGGTGACACCCTGGAGCGACTGGCGGCGGAAATCGAGCAGTTACACCAGCACAGTGAACACAAAGAAAACGATGTAGACGCCCTTGAAGCGTTGTTTGACGAAGTGGATGAGGAACACGCGCGATGAGTGCCGCACCGGACAGAATGATGACCCTGGCCCAGCGTTTCTGCGGCTTGAGCGCGGACGCCCGGCGTGCGTTGCAACAGAAGATGCATGCCCAGGGGCTGACCCTGGAACTGCTGCCGATCCCGCCACGGGACCGCGCCGTCGACACGCTGCCGGCGTCCTACGCGCAGCAGCGCTTGTGGTTCCTCTGGCAGATGCAGCCCCAGGCCACTGCCTACAACCTGACCGGTGCCTTCCGCCTGAGCGGTGAGCTGAACCCTGAGGCGCTGGCGCAAACCCTGGACGCGCTGGTACAGCGTCACGAAGTACTGCGCACCACCTTCGTCTTCGATGAGCAGCAAGTGCTGCAAAAGATTCACCCATGGATGGATGCGCCGCTGGTGGAAGTCAGCGCTGGCGACGAGGCCGAACTGCAACGGCAGATCGCCCTGAACGCCGAGCAGCCATTCGATCTGCACAGCGGTCCGTTGATGCGCTGCCGCTTGATCCGCCTCGATGCGCAGCAACATGTGCTGGTGCTGACCTTCCACCACATCGTCACCGACGGCGGCTCGCTGCCGATCCTGTTGCAGGAGTTCACCCGGCTCTATGCGCAGTTCAGTACCGGGCAGTCTGCGCAGCTGCCGGAGTTGGGCATCCAGTACGCCGACTTCGCCCGCTGGCAGCGCCTGTGGCTTGAGGCAGGCGAGGCCGAACGCCAGTTCAATTACTGGCGCGAACAGTTGGGGCACGAGCATCCGCCACTGAACCTGCCGACCGACCGTCGTCGCCCGGCGATCCCGAGCCAGAAGGGGGCCAGCGTCGAGCTGGAAATCTCCACTGCGTTGACCGCCCAACTGCGGGATCTTGCCCGCCGCGAAGGCTGCACCTTGTTCATGCTGCTGATGGCGGCATTGCAAACGCTGTTGCACCGCTACAGCGGCGAACAGGACATCCGCGTCGGCGTGCCGATTGCCAACCGCACTCGCCAGGACGTCGAGAACCTGCTGGGCTTTTTCGTCAACACCCAGGTCCTGCGTAGCCAGCCACGGGCCGACCAGCCGTTCGGGCAATTGCTGGCCGAGATCAAGGCCGCGGCACTCGGCGCACAGGCCCATCAGGACCTGCCGTTCGAGCAACTGGTCGATGGCCTGGGGGTGGAACGCAGCCTGAGCCACACGCCGCTGTTCCAGGTGATGTTCAACCACCAGCGCGACAGTGGCGGCCCGCAACGCTGGGACCTGCCGGGGCTGAACGTCGAACCGCTGATCTGGGATGAAAAAACCACCAAGTTCGACCTGATGCTCGACACCGTCGAGGGCGACGAGGGCATCCGCGCGTCGTTCGTCTACGCCACCGAACTGTTCGACGCCTCGACCATCGAGCGCCTCGGCCGGCATTGGCTGAACCTGTTGCAGGCGATTTGCACTGACAGCACGGTTGCCCTGGCGGACTTGTGCATGCTCGACGCCGCCGAGCAGCAGGCGACCTTGCTCGACTGGAATCGCACTGCCGGGTTGACCAGCGATCAGGCGAACCTGCTGTGCGCCCATCAACTGATCGAAGCCCAGGCTGCCGCGCACCCGAACAACATCGCCGTGACCTGCGACGGCGTCACCCTCACTTACGCCGAACTGAACCGCCGCGCCAACCGTATCGCCCACCGTCTGCGCGAGCGCGGCGTCGGCCCGGACGTGTTGGTGGGCATCGCCCTGGAGCGTTCGCTGGAGATGATCGTCAGCCTGCTGGCGATCCTCAAGGCCGGTGGCGCCTACGTGCCGCTGGACCCGCAATATCCGCAGGATCGCCTGGCCTACATGCTCGCCGACAGCGGTACGTACCTGTTGCTGACCGATTCCGCGCTGTTGCCGCGCCTGCCTTTGAACGAACAGATCGAAGTGATCTGCCTCGATCACGCCAGCGACTGGCTGTTTGAAGCCAGTGCCGACAACCTGCCGAACCTGACCGCGCCAGCGAACCTGGCCTACGTCATCTACACCTCCGGCTCCACCGGCAAACCGAAAGGCACGCTGCTGCCCCACGGCAACCTGACGCGCCTGTTCAGTGCCACGCAACACTGGTTCGGTTTCAACGCCGACGATGTCTGGAGCCTGTTCCATTCCTATGCCTTCGACTTTTCCGTGTGGGAAATCTTTGGTGCGTTGTTCTACGGCGGCAAACTGGTGGTGGTGCCGCATGCGGTCAGCCGCTCCCCGGAAGACTTCGCCCGTTTGCTCAGCGACGAGCGCGTCACTGTGCTGAACCAGACGCCGTCGGCCTTCCGCCAGTTGATGCCGTTCGCCTGCGCCAATGCGCAAAACCTGTCCCTGCGTTATGTAGTGTTCGGCGGCGAGGCGCTGGACGTGGCCAGCCTGCGTCCGTGGTACGACGCCTTCGACGACCGGCAGCCGTTGCTGATCAACATGTACGGCATCACCGAAACCACGGTGCACGTGACCTACCGACCGCTGTCCCGCGCCGACCTCGACGGCGCCAACAGCTCGCCGCTGGGCGAGCCGATCGCTGATCTGCGCTGGTACGTGCTCGACCCGCGCCTGAACCCGGTGGCCAAGGGTTGCGTCGGTGAGTTGTACGTCGGCGGTGCTGGCCTTGCTCGCGGTTATCACCAGCGTGCCGACCTGACCGCCACGCGGTTTGTCCCGGACCTTTTCGCCACCGAGTCGGGCGCGCGGCTGTACCGCACCGGCGATCTGGCGCGGTATTGCGCCGATGGCAGCATCGAGTACGCCGGGCGTATCGACCATCAAGTGAAGATCCGTGGCTTCCGCATCGAACTGGGGGAAATCCAGGATCGCCTGCAAAGTCATCCGGTCATCGAGCAGGCGCTGGTGCTGGCGCCCGAGGTCAATGGCAGCCCGCAACTGGTCGCATGGTTCACCGCGACCGGCGACGACAGCGATTTGCGTCAGTCCCTGCGCGAACATTTGCAGGCCGGTCTGCCGGAATACATGGTGCCGGCGCATCTGATCAAACTCGACCGATGGCCGCTGACCGGCAACGGCAAGCTGGATCGCGGTGCATTGCCCAAGCCTGACGCGGCGCTGGCGCAGCAGGCTTACACGGCACCGATGGATGCGCTGCAAACCGAATTGGCGGCGATCTGGCAGGACGTGCTCAAGCTCGAGCGCGTAGGCATCGACGACAACTTCTTTGAGCTGGGCGGCGACTCGATCATCTCGATCCAGGTGGTCAGCCGTGCGCGTCAGGCCGGGATTCGCATCACCCCCCGGGACCTGTTCCAGCACCAGACCGTGCAGAGCCTGGCGAAGGTCGCGGTACGCAGCGCCGGGTTGCTCATCGACCAGGGGCCGGTGCGTGGCGAGGTGCTGCTGACGCCGATCCAGCACTGGTTCTTCGAGCAGGACATCGAAGCCCGTCATCACTGGAACCAGTCGCTGCTGTTGGAACTGCGTGAACCACTGGACAGCGCCAACCTGCAACAGGCCTTGGCCGCGTTAGTGGAGCATCACGATGCATTGCGCCTGCGTTTGCGCAATGTCGACGGCGTCTGGCAGCAGGCTCAAGCCGAGCAGTGGAACAGCGCCGAGGTGCTGTGGCAGCGCCAGGCCGCCAATGCCGATGAATTGCTTGAGCTGTGCAACGCCGCGCAAGCCAGCCTGAATCTGCAGGACGGCCCGCTGTTGCGCGCCTTGCTGGTGGACATGGGCGCGGCGGGCCAGCGCCTGCTGCTGGTAGTGCATCACCTGGCGGTGGACGGCGTGTCCTGGCGGTTGCTGCTGGAAGATTTGCAAACGGCCTACCAGCAGGCGCAGCAAGCCCAACCCCTGCGTCTACCAGCGAAAACCAGCGCCTATCAGACCTGGGCCGCTCGCCTGCAATCCCATGCGCAAAGTGCTGTATTGGCCAGCCAGGCCAGTTACTGGCAAGACCAGTACCGCGACGTGCAAGTTGAACTGTCCGCCGAAAACCCCCAGGGCAGCCTGGCCAGCCAGCACGCCGTGAGCGTGGAAACGCTGCTCGACAGCACCTTGACCCGGCAATTGCTGCAAGATGCTCCAGCGGCTTACCGCACCCAGGTCAACGACCTGTTGCTGACGGCGCTGGCGCGAGTGCTGGGCCGATGGACCGATCAGCCGTCGACCCTGGTGAAACTGGAAGGCCATGGTCGTGAGGACCTGTTCGACGACATCGACCTCACTCGCACCCTGGGCTGGTTCACCTCGATTTTTCCGGTGAAACTCACTCCGGCCACTGATCTGGCCGGCAGCATCAAAGTGGTCAAGGAACAGCTGCGCGCCGTGCCCGACAAAGGCATCGGCTTCGGCATCCTGCGCTATCTGGCCGACGCCGGCCTTGAGGATCTGCCGTCACCGCAAGTCACCTTCAACTACATGGGCCAGTTCGACGCCAGCTTCGACGAGCAGGCGCCGTGGCGCCCGGCCAAGGAAAACGGTGGCGCCGAGCAGGGCGCATCGGCCGAACTGGACCGGGGGCTGAGCATCAACGGCCAGGTCTACGCCGGGCAATTGCGCCTGAGCTGGACCTTCAGCGGTGACGTGTTCAACCCGCAGACCGTGCAGCGTCTGGCCGATGCCTACGCCCTGGAACTGCAACAGCTGATCGAACATTGCCTGAGCGGTGCCGGCGGCCTGACCCCGAGCGATGTGCCGCTGGTGCGCGTCGATCAGGCGCAGCTGGATGCCTTGCCGCTGGCGGCCAGCCGGATCGAAGACATCCTGCCGCTGTCGCCGATGCAGCAAGGCATGCTGTTCCACAGCCTGTTCGCCCCGGATGCCGGGGCCTACATCCCGCAGATGCGCGTGGATGTGCAGGGTCTCGACGTCGAGGCGTTCCGCGATGCCTGGCAACAGACGCTGCAGCGCCATGAAGTGCTGCGCGCGGCGTTCTTCAGTGAAAGCAACGGCTCGCGGCCGCTGCAAGTGATCCTCGCCGACGCCACGCTGCCGCTGACTGTGCTCGACTGGCGCGATCAAACCAAGGTGACCGAAGCGCTGGATCGCCTGGCGGAGGACGACCGTTTGCGCGGTTTCGACCTGACGGTGGCGCCGTTGCTGCGCCTGACGTTGGTGCAGACCGCCGCTGACCGCCATCACCTGATCTTCACCAATCACCACATCCTGCTGGACGGCTGGAGTACCTCGCAGTTGTTCGGCGAAGTGCTGCAACGCTACTCCGGTGTCATACCGGCGCCAGTCGTTGGCGGATATCGCGATTACATGACCTGGCTGGGCAGCCGTGATCGCGCCACATGCGAAGCGTTCTGGCTGGAGCAATTGCAGTCGTTCACCGAGCCGACCCGTTTGGCCGGCGCCTTGCCAGGACCGGTTGCAGGGCAGAGCGATGCTCATCGCACCCTGCACCTGAGCCTGGACCGCGCGGCCACCGAACGCCTGAGCGGCTTTGCCCGTCAGGCCCGCGTCACGCCCAACACTCTGCTGCAAGCGGCGTGGCTGTTGCTGTTGCAGCGCTACACCGGGCAGCAGACTGTGGCGTTCGGCGCCACAGTGTCGGGGCGTCCGAGCGAGTTGCAAGGCATCGAGCAGCAGATCGGTCTGTTCATCAACACCTTGCCGGTGATCGCCACACCGCACCCCGAGCGCACGGTCAGCCAATGGATCGATGAAGTCCAGGCGCTCAACCTCAGGTTACGCGAAGTCGAATACACGCCGCTGGCAGATGTGCAGCGCTGGGCCGGTCATTCTGGCGAGGCGCTGTTCGACACACTGCTGGTGTTCGAAAACTACCCGGTGGCGCAAGCGCTGGAGCAGGGTAACGCCAGTGCGCTGAAGTTCTCCGGTATCAGTAACCACGACCAGACCAGCTTCCCCTTGGCCATCGCCGCCGAGCTGGGTGAATGCCTGGACTTGCGTTTCAACTACGACACGGCGCTGTTCAGCGCCGAAGCCATCGAAGGCTTGAGCGCACGTCTGCTGGCGTTGCTCGATGCCATGGTCCGTGCGCCACAGCAGCCATTGGGGCGCCTGAGCCTGCTCGATGCCGAACAAACGGCGCAGCAGGTCGAAGGCTTCAACCGCACCGCGCAGGCCTGGCCGGATGTGCGCCCGGTCTACCAGTGCTTCGAAGCCCAGGCGCTGCAAACCCCGCAGGCCCCGGCCCTGGTGTTTGCCGGCCAGACCCTCAGCTATCGCGAGCTCAACCAACAGGCCAACCGGCTGGCGCACTACCTGCGCAGCCAGGGCGTCGGCGCCGAAGTGCTGGTGGGCATTGCCGCCGAGCGTTCGCTGGAGTTGGTGATCGGCCTGCTGGCGATCATGAAGGCCGGTGGCGCCTATGTACCGCTGGACCCGGACTACCCGCGCGAACGCCTGGAACACATGTTCAAAGACAGCGGCGTACACCTGCTGCTGACCCAACGGCATTTGCTGCAGCAGTTGCCGATTCCAGCCGCCACCACCGCGATCTGCCTGGACGACATGGCGCCGTTGCTCGAAGGCCGCAGCGAAGAAAACCTGCCCTGCGCGGTCGAGCTGCAATCGCTGGCCTACATGATTTACACCTCCGGCTCCACCGGCAAACCCAAGGGCGCGGCCAACCGTCACGATGCCTTGTACAACCGCCTGGCGTGGATGCAGGGCGCTTATCCACTGGACGGGCGCGACACCGTGTTGCAGAAAACCCCGTTCAGTTTCGACGTGTCGGTCTGGGAGTTTTTCTGGCCATTGATGACCGGCGCACGCCTGGCCGTGGCCGCACCGGGTGCCCATCGCGATCCGGCGCAACTGGTCAGCCTGATCGAGCAGTACCGGGTCAGCACCCTGCATTTCGTGCCGTCGATGTTGCAGGCGTTTGTCCAGGGAGAAGGCTTCGAGCGTTGCGCCAGCCTGCGGCAGATCCTGTGCAGCGGCGAAGCCCTGTCGGCAGACTTGCAGCACAGCCTGTTCCGCGTGCTGCCGAACGTTGGCCTGTACAACCTGTACGGCCCGACCGAAGCGGCCATCGACGTGACCCACTGGACCTGTGTCGACGACGGCGCCGTCAGCGTCCCGATCGGTTATCCGATTGCCAACCTGGTGACCTACATCCTCGACGACAGCCTGCAACCGCAAGTGCAAGGTTGCGTGGGTGAGCTGTACCTGGGCGGCATCGGCCTGGCCCGTGGTTACCACAACCGTCCGGGCCTGACCGCCGAGCGCTTTGTCGCCAGCCCGTTCGGTTTACAGGGCGAGCGCCTGTACCGCACCGGCGACCTGGCGCGTTACCGCGAGGACGGCGTAATCGATTACGTCGGGCGCATCGACCATCAAGTGAAGATCCGCGGCCTGCGCATCGAGCTGGGGGAAATCGAAGCCTGCCTGCTGGAACATCCGTCCGTGCGCGAAGCGGTGGTCATTGCCCTCGATGTCGGCAAGTCCAAACAACTGGTGGCTTACGTCATCGGCGATGCCGACCTTGAGCCACTCAAACAACACCTGCGCAACGCGTTGCCCGAGCACATGCAGTCGAGTCATCTGTTGCTGCTCGATCAGTTGCCGGTGACACCCAACGGCAAACTCGACCGCCGCGCGCTGCCACAGCCAGACCAGCAGGTGCGCGAGTACGTGGCGCCGCGCAATGCCGTGGAGGCGACATTGCAAGCGGTGTGGCAGGCGTTGTTCGAAGTGCCGCAGATTGGTATGCAGGACAATTTCTTCGAACTGGGCGGTGATTCCATCGTCTCGATTCAGGCCGTCAGTCGCGCACGCAAGGCCGGGTTGAGCATTTCACCCAAGGATGTGTTCAGCCATCCGACCATCGCCGAACTGGCCTCGGTCGCTCAACCGGTCGGGGAGGATCAAGCTGTACCGACTGTGTTCGCACCGACAGCAAAAATCGAACTGAGTGACACGCAATATCAGGCGCTGGAACTGACGGCGGACGAAGTCGAGGATGTTTATCCGCTGTCGCCGATGCAGCAGGGCATGCTGTTCCACTCGGTGCAGGACGGCGACTCGGGGCTGTACGTCAACCAGATCGAAGTGGGCGTGCGCGGGGTTGATGGCGCGCGTTTCCGTGAAGCCTGGGCCGACACCGCGCGGCGTCACGGGATTCTGCGCACCGCATTCCTCTGGGAAGGCGACAGGGAACCGCTGCAAGTGGTGCTGCGTGATGCGCTGTCATTGCTCACCGAACTGGACTGGCGTGGTCTGGATAATCAGCCCGGGCGTGTGCGCCAACTGGCCCTCGAGGAGCGCGAACGTGGCTTCTCGTTGAACCGCGCACCCTTGTTGCGCCTATTGTTGGTGCGCCTGGAGGACGACCGCTATCGCCTGATCTGGACCTATCACCACATCCTCATGGATGGCTGGAGCGTTTCGCGCCTGATCGGTGAAGTGCTGCGTCATTACAGCGGTGATGAGCACGAACCGGTGGCCGCTTATCGTGACTACATCCATTGGCTCGGCCAGCAAGCCGCCGAGGCCAGCGAGGCGTTCTGGAAAGGCAAACTGAGCAACCTGGAAGGCGCCACCCACATGGCCCGCGCCTTGTCGGTCAAGGCGCCGCAAGCCGGTTATCACGCGATCTACACGCACCTGAGTGCCGGGCAGACCGCGGGTCTGCAGGCCTTTGCCCAGCAACAGCAAGTGACCCTCAACACCCTGGTGCAAGCCGCATGGCTGCTGCTGTTGCAGCGCTACACCGGCCAGCGCACGGTGACCTTCGGCGCCACCGTGTCCGGCCGCCCGGAAACCCTCAACGGCTCGGAGAACATGCTCGGGCTGTTCATCAACACCTTGCCGGTGGTCAGCACGGTGCCGACCGAAACCAGCGTCGGCGATTGGCTGCGCGATATCCAGGCCTACAACCTCGACATCCGCGACTTCCAGCAAACCCCGCTCAGCGATATCCAGCGCTGGGCCGGGCAGGGCGGGCAGTCGTTGTTCGACAGCATCATCGTCTTCGAAAACCAGCCGGTGGACCGCACCCTGCGCGAGTGGAACGGCGACTCGCTGCGCTTCGAAGACGTCTCCGACTTCGGCCTGACCAGCTTCGCCATGGACCTGATGGTCAGCCTCGACGAAGGGCTGCGCATTGAGTACATGCACCAGCGCGACCAGTTCGATCTGGCCACCGTCGAAGTCCTGCGCGGCCACATGGAAAGCCTGATGCTGCGTCTGTGCGACGACGCCGGGCGCGCCGTCGGTGAGCTGGGCCTGCTGACCCTGGACGAAGGCCGGGCGCTGGACGGCGAGCTGCCGGTGATGGCCGAGGGGGGCGAGACGCCGGTGCACGAGCTGATCCGCCAGCGTGCGCGACTGCAACCGGAGCACACGGCGCTGGTGCTCAGTCATGCCGAGCGTGACGCCGAGCAGTTGAGCTACGCCGAGCTGGACCGTCGCTCCGACGCTTTGGCGGTGCATCTGCTGGAACGGGGCGTGCAGGCCGAAGACGTGATCGGCGTGTTCATGGAGCGCTCGCTGGAGCTGGTGGTGTCGCTGCTGGCGGTGATGAAGTGCGGTGCCGCCTATGTGCCGCTGGACCCGCAATACCCGCAGGAACGCCTGCGCTACATGATGGCCGACAGCGACATGCGTCTGCTGCTGACCCAGGAGCGGCTGCGCGATAGCGCACAACTCAATCCGGGCACAACGATGGTCGCCGTGGATCGCTTGAACCTTGATGTCGATGTGACGCTGCCTTCGTGTTCCGTGCACGCCGAGCAATTGGCCTACCTGATCTACACCTCGGGCTCCACCGGTAAGCCGAAAAGCGTCGCCGTGTCCCACGGGCCGCTGAGCATGCACGTGCAAGCCATCGCCGAGCTGTACGAGATGGACCCGGACAATCGCGAACTGCATTTCATGTCGTTCGCCTTCGACGGTGCCCATGAACGCTGGATCACCGCGCTGATCAGCGGCTCGACCCTGGTGATCCGCGACAAAACCCTGTGGACCGCCGAACAGACCCTGGCGGTGCTGCACCGCCAGCGCATCAGCGTCGCCTGCTTCCCGCCGGCGTACCTGCTGCAACTGGCCGAGCACGCCGAACTGCAGGGCGGCGATCCGCCGCCGGTGCGCATCTATTGCTTCGGTGGCGATGCGGTGCCGGACGCCACCTTCGAACGGGTCAAGCACACCCTCAAGCCACAATACTTGGTCAACGGCTACGGTCCGACGGAAACCGTGGTCACGCCGTTGCTGTGGAAAATCGCCGCCGACGGCCACTGCCAGGCGATGTACGCGCCGATTGGCCAACGCGTCGGCGCCCGCAGCCTGCACGTGCTGGACATGGACCTCAACCCGTTGCCGGTGGGCATGGTCGGCGAGCTGTATATCGGCGGACGGGGTGTCGCGCGCGGCTACCACCGTCACCCGTGGCAGTCTGCCGAGCGCTTCGTCGCCGACCCGTTCAGCGCCGAGGGCGGGCGCCTGTACCGCACCGGCGACCTGGTGCGCCGGCGCGAAGATGGCGTGTTCGATTACGTCGGGCGCATCGACCATCAGGTCAAGGTGCGCGGCTTCCGCATCGAATTGGGCGAAATCGAAGCCCGTTTGCGCGAGCAGGCCGGGGTCAACGATGCGTTGGTAGTGGTGCGGGACAACGGCCAGGGGCCGCAACTGGTGGGCTACGTGGTCGCGGCGCAAGACGATGGCCTCGGCCCGCGTTGCCAGGCGGCATTGCGCGAAAGCCTGCCCGACTACATGGTGCCGACGCAGGTCGTGGTGCTGTCGCGCTTCCCGCTGACCCCGAACGGCAAGCTCGACCGCAAGGCCCTGCCGGACCCGGCCTTCAGCGGTCGCGAATACATGGCCCCGCGCACGCCGCTGGAATGGGCGCTGGCGGAGATCTGGCAGCAGGTATTGGGTATCGAGAAGGTCGGCATCACCGACAACTTCTTCGAGTTGGGCGGCGATTCGCTGCGCACACTCAAGGTGATCTCGAAAGTCCGCGCCCTGAACGAGCCTGACTTCCAGCTCAAGCTGCGGGACATGATGGCCAAACCGACGATTGCCGGGTTGTCCGGAGTCGATGAACAGCCCGTGCGGCAGAGTCCGCAACCGCTGTTGCTGCTCAACCAGGTGGCGAATGTTCAGCCGCCGCTGTTCTGCCTGCACGCCGGTTTCGGCACGGTGTTCGACTACGAGCCACTGGCCCGGCGCCTGGAGGGGGAGCGCACGGTGTACGGCGTGCAATGCCGGATGCTGCTCGACCGGCAATGGCACGACACCTCGCTTGCGCAGATGGCCGCCGACTACGTCGAGGCAATCCGCGCCCGGCAACCCCAGGGGCCGTACCACGTGTTGGGCTGGTCGCTGGGCGGGGCGTTGGCGTTGCTGGTGAGTGACCTGTTCGAACAGCAGGGCCAGCGTGTGGCATTCGTCGGTCTGGTGGACAGCTTTGTACCGACCCAGGCCAATGCCGTGGCCAGCCCGGATGAGTGGCGTACGGATCTGGCCGAGTTCCTCGGTGCAACTTTGGGCATGGATGGCGAGGTGATTGCCCGGGTGTTGACTACCGAATCGGCAGGGGACCACGACGCGGTGGCGCGGATCATTCGCGCGGTGATCGACGGCCAAAGCGATCAGGCCAGCGGTTACGCGCTGCTCGGCGCCGACGAACTGGCCCAGACGTTCATGGTCAGCACGCGCTTGAAGGCGCTGTCGCGGCAGGTCGAAAGCCTGCCGATTGCGCAAGCCGAACTGCATTGCTGGTGGGCCGATGGCAACCCGACGGCCGAACGCGCGACCCTGGAGCGTCAGCAACCACGGGTGCGCAAGGTGCAAACGGTGATGGCCGGCCACTTCGATATCCTGCAGCAGGATGAGTGCCTGGACGCCGTGGTGGCGGCGCTAGGCCGGGAGGTGGTGGCGCAGATCTAGGGCTTACCCGCGACAAAAACAGGCTCGCCCTAATGAACGGTCCTCACTGTTCGTTTATTGGGCGAGCTTTTTATTTTTGGAGACTACCGCCCATGGCACTGCACCCGGACATCGAAGGATTTCTAGAGCTGGCCGAGTTCGGCCGCCTCAGCGGCAAAAGCCAACCCATGCATGAGCTGAGCCCCGCAGAAGCGCGGCAGCAGTTCGAACAGACTTCGCAGCTGCTCGATGCGCCGCCAGCGGGCGCGTTGACGGTGACGGCGGTGAGCATTCCTGCGCGGGACGGGCATGTGCTCAACGCGCGGCTGTACGCCAAACCGCAACCGGACAGCGAACCGCGCCCGGTGTTGTTGTACTTCCATGGCGGCGGCTACGTGGTCGGTAGCCTCGATTCCCACGACACCCTGTGCCGGCGCCTGGCGCTGGCGGGGGAGTTTGCCGTGTTGTCGGCCGATTATCGGTTGGCGCCAGAACACCGGTTTCCCACCGCTTACAACGATGCCGAAGACGTGACGCGCTGGCTGGCCGTTACCGGAGCCAAGGCGTTGGGGCTGGACGCCAGGCGCATTGCGCTGGCCGGGGACAGCGTCGGCGGCAGCCTGGTGGCTTCGCTGTGCATCGCCATCGCCCAGGCCCCATTGGGCTGGCCGCTGGTACCGCGCCTGCAAGTGTTGCTGTACCCGGTGATCGACGCGGTAAAAAAACGCCCGTCCCTTGAGCGATTCGCCGAAGGCTACCTGCTGGAAGCCACCACGCTGGAGTGGTTCTACCAGCAGTACCAACGCAGTGAAGCGGATCGTGCCGACTGGCGTTTTTCGCCGCTGTACGCCGAGTGCGTGCAAGGGCTGGCGCCGACGGTGCTGTGGCTGGCCGAGTACGATCCGTTGCTCGATGAAGGCCTGGCCTGGGCCGAGAAACTGCGCGCGGCGGGGCAACCCGTGGTGCTGGAGGTAAAAGCCGGCATGATCCACGACTTTGCGCGCATGGGCGAGATGGTCCAGGAAGTGCCGGGGATGCTGGTGCAACTGGCGGCGCAGATCGGCGAGAGTTTGGCCTGACGCATAGCGTAGTGATCAGCGACACCGTACCCCTTGTAGGAGCGAGCCTGCTCGCGATGGCGGCAGCACATTCAACTTCAATGTGTCTGACACACCGCCATCGCGAGCAGGCTCGCTCCTACAGTTCGTTTTGCGCTGAATCGGATAATTAAGGTGGATCAAGCCGATCCAGCGCCCGATTCACCGCCAGTTCCCCCAGCATGATCACCTGCGCAATCCCCAACAGCGCATGGCGACTCGTCCCCTCCAGATGATCCACCAGATCGTTGGCCATGACATTGGCCGACGCCAGCGATTCGCAGGCATGCACCAGCAGGGTTTCGGTACTGAGTTCGGGGTTCACGATGAACATGGTGCTGGGTGTGCGCGGGGTGGCCATGATGTTGGCGCCCGGGTTGAGGTAGTGATTGAGCGCGCGCTCGGCGGCTTCGTGGAATTGTTTGGAGTCGGGGCTTTCGTAAGGGGAGGCCGGGTCGGTTTCCGGCGGATTTGGAGTTACCTTGAACATAAAAATCTTCCTCTAGTAGTGAGCCCACAACCATCTCGCTACTAAACGAAAGGGTGGCGGCTGTGCGCAAGTTAGTAGACCGGTGAGGAAGCGAACCGGCGCGCCCGAGGGCGCCATGCACACAGCCACCATCAAGTGCAGACGAATGTCCGACTGGATGAAACTTGTGCAACCGTTCAACCTCATCGGGCTACTAAACCCGATCACTGGAAATCAGTGACGGAATCAAGTTACCGACGACCCCCAAGGCGCACAAGCCGGCGGATTCTGGCGTACCTGTAGGCAACGGCGCAAGGCGTTGTGGCTTTCACGAAGTAACCTGTAGGTCGCTTAAACAGGCGCTGTCGAGTGGTTTTTAACCTGCTGTTTTGCCTTGTCAAAGAGCGTTGAATTCCTCGGAGTCGGCAGGAAGAGTCCTACGAAAATTTGCGGTTGGCCCTCGGAAGTACAGCGCTTACGATGTGACGCGACGCACGCCGGGTAAGCCAGTGACATTCATCATTGCCAATGACGACAACGGCTTTGGAGGCCAAAATGAAAGCCGAACCGTCCCCCATCGTTTCAGGGCTTCAGACCGAAGAGCAGGCCGCCAGCCATGACCGCTGGTTCCGCGCCAAGGTGCAAGCTTCGATAGACGACCCACGCCCGAATGTCCCGCACGATCGGGTGATGGCTGACATGCGAGCCCTCATCGCACGAAGGTCTGAAAAAACCAAGGACGATTCAATGATGGATCTTAAAAAAACCTCATCGGTTGCCTGATATTCCCCATCGCTCCTGTCGCAGTCATTTATCTGACCTTCGCCTTGTGCAGCGACATCTGGGCAGAAAACTTCTACACACCCGGCGAGGACGGCGGAGAAGTCGAGCCGATGCTGGCTCTCGTTATCATTCCGCTTCTGCTGGTGATCGTTGCATCGTTGCTGGCGGGGCTGACCGGGTTGAGCCGATGGATTACGCGGCGCTTCGAACCCGGTGCCTGGTGGCGATGGCTGCTGGCGATTCCACGTTTGGTCCTGGCAGCCGTCGCATTGTTTCTGTTTTTGCTTTCAAGCGGTTTCCTGATGGGCGATACGCTCGGTCCATTCAGGCATTGGCAGGTGGCTTGTGCATGGGCAGCCTGTGCAGCCACCGTGAGCGCATTCCTGGTTCAGCAATTTTCACGCCTGAAGGAATAGTCCTTAAGCCACGGACAGGGGGCTGCCGAGCTATCTTCCGCATCCCGTATCGGCTATGTAATATCGACATCGGCCCGATGCCGCCCGTATTAAGGATGAACACGCTATGACCCCGCAGGACACTCCACTTCAAGACATCGCCGCGCCCGAAGGCGTTTGTTATGGCTGCGGCAGCCAGAACCCGCACGGGCTGCACATCAAGAGCTTCTGGCATGAAGACGGGGTGCATGTCATGGCCGAGCATTTGCCGGAAGACAAGTACTGCGGCTGGCCGGGTCTGGTTTACGGCGGTTTGATCGCGATGCTGGTCGATTGCCACTCCAACTGGGCGGCGATGGCTTATCACTACCGGGCAGAGCAACGCGAGGTGGGCAGCTTGCCCCACATCACCTGCGTCACCGGTAACCTGGGCATCAAGTACATCAAGCCCACCCCGATGGGTGTCCCCCTGACACTGCGTGCAAGAGTCGAGGGCGAGGTCGGGCGCAAAAGCCGGGTCATCTGCGAGATCTTCGCCGGGGATGTCCTGACCGCTGTCGGGGACTCCACGTTTGTCCGCGTCGATACCGAGCAACTCAGGGCCGCTGCACAAGCAGAAAACGGAACCGGCTCACTACTGTAGGAGCGAGCTCGCTCGCGATGGACTCAAGAGCGCTGCGTTTAACCAGTAAACACGCGTTATCGTTAACGACCATCGCGAGCATGCTCGCTCCTACAAGTGGAGTCAGCCGGCCATCAGTACTGCGCGCGCAGGCTCAGGGTCAGGGTGCGCGGGTCGCCGTAGAAGTTGGTGCCCCAGGAGGCATCGACGCGGTCGTAGTACTTGCGGTCGAACAGGTTGTTGGCGGTCAGTGTCGACGACAGGTGTTCGTTGAACTTGTAGCCCACCTGCGCCGAGGTCACGGCATAGCCGCCTTGTTTGAACTTCACATCACGCTGGTAGTAGGTGTCGCTGACTACACGCACGCCACCGCCGACGCTAAAGTCCTTGAGCGCACCGTCGGTGAACTCGTACTTGGTCCACAGGTTGTAGTTGTGCTTGGGCGTGATGGTGCTGAAGGTCTTGCCTTTGTTGGCCTGATCGCCGTCCAGGAACTTGGTGGAGGTGAAGGCGTAACCGGTGACGATGCTCCAGTTGTCGGTCAGGTTGCCGCTCAGCTCGGTTTCCCAACCCTGGCTGCGGGCCTTGCCTTCGGTCATGTAGGCACCGGAGGTGTTGTCGTACTCGGCGCGGTTTTCATCGTAGATGCGAAAGGCTGCAACGCTGGCGTTCAGGCGTCCGTCGTAGAATTCGCGCTTGAGGCCGATCTCGTACTGCTTGCCTTCGCGCGGGCCGACCGGCTGGCCGTCTGTGCCGATTTCACTCTGCGGTTTGAACACGCCGGTGTAGCTGAAGTAGGTCGACAGTTCAGGGGTGATCTTGCCGATGATGGCGCCGTACGGCACGACCTTGCGGTTGATGCTGGTGTGGGCTTCGCCGAAGTTGTTGAAGAAGGCGTTGGCGTTCTTCGCGTCGCTTTCGTACCAGGTGACACGGCTGCCGCCGATGACATCGAGCCAGTCGGTGACGTTGAACTTGGCGCGGGTGTAGACGCCGTACTGATCGGACTTGGACCAGTTGCCGTTGACGTGCGCATAGTCGTTGCGGGGAATGTCGATGCTGCCCGGATCGAACACGTTGATCGGGAAGTACTCGCCGCCGCCGTAGGTGAAGTCCTTGTCCAGATGCTGGTACTCGGCGCCCACGGTGAACTCGTGCCGACGATCGGCGAATTCGAACGGCGTGGTGACGAAGCTGTCGACGCCGACGGTCTTGATGTGGGTGTAGTAGTCGTAGGCCACGGCCCAGCTGTCACCGGTGGCCGGGTCGACCGCGCCGTCGGCCCAGGTGAAGTTACGCTCCGGGGTTTCGGCGTCGCGGTAGGTCAGGGTGGTCTTGAACTGACCGCCGTTGTCCAGTTCGTGGTCGAGTTCGGCGAAGGATTCCCAGACTTTTTCGTTGAGGGTGTTCCACTTGGCGTCGACGAAGGTCGAGCGCGGTACGTCGAGCAATGAGCCGTCGGCGTAGGCCGGCAGGCCGAAGGCCGGGGTGGAGTTGTTCTTCTGGTAGGCGCCGCCTACCGACAGGGTGGTGGCCGGGTCGAGGTCGAATTCCAGGCGACCGTAGACCATCGGGCGTTCGTTCTGCGCGTAGTCGACGAAGGACTGGTTGTTCTCGTAGGCGGTGATGAAACGACCGCGCACGGTGCCCTGTTCGTTCAGCGGGCCGGTGACGTCCACCGAAGAACGGTAGCGATCGTAAGAGCCGGCGGCCAGTTCGCCACCGAGGGCGAATTTGCTCAGGGCGCGCTTGCGCACCACGTTGATCGTACCGCCGGGTTCACCCGCGCCCTGGTACAGGCCCGACGGGCCGCGCAGTACTTCGATGCGGTCGTACATCGCCAGGTCGAAACTGGTGGCCATGTCGCCCTGGCCGGTGGGCTGCGAGACGCCGTCGACCTGCACCTGATCGACGAGGAAGCCACGCATGTAGACGTCGTTGAGGCTGGAACCGGAGTTGTAGGTTTTGATGGTCACACCGGTGACCTGGCGCATGGCGTCCTGCAGGCTGTTGAGGTTCTGGTCGTCCATGCGCTGGCGCGTGACGACGGACACCGACTGCGGGATGTCCTTGAGCTTGATGTTGCCTTTGCCGATGGTCACTTCATCGCTGGTGTAGGAGTGCGTGCCTTCGGTGGTCGGCCCCAGCGCCACGCCGGTGATGGAAGTCGCACCCAGTTGCAGTGCACTGGAGTCACCGGCCGATGGCACCAGCGACACGGTGTTGCCATTCAACTGAAAATTGATGCCGCTCCCCAGCAGCAAGGTTTTCAGTGCCTGTTCCGGTTCCATGTTGCCGGACACCGCCGTGGACTTGATGCCGTTGACCATGTCCTGGCTGTAGAGAATCTGCAGGTTGGTCTGCTGGCCCAGTTGGCGCAATGCGCTGGCCAGCGACTGAGCCGGCACATTGACGTTCACCGGGGCTGCCTCGACCTGGGACGTACCCAGCAGCAACAGGGTCAGCAGCGCACCCGGCACGAGCGTTCGGAATTTCTTTTGCCGTTCGATGGCTAACGCCAAGGGTGCGCGGGACAGAGTAAGGCTTTGCATTGCTCGAATCGCTCCAGAATGGTGTGTGCAGTTTTTTAGTTAATGATAATTATTATTAGACGGACCACTTTGGCTAAACCGGAAAACAAACTTCAAAAAACAATGATTTGCGTGCGGCAATGGCACTCAAGCGGTTGTGCGCTCGGTGACGACCCGGCCCGATTCCATGCGCACCAGTTGATCGGCCATGTCGAAATAGCGGTCGTCGTGGGAGATCACGATGATGGTCTTGCCCAGGCGTTTGAGGTCCGGCAGCAGCTCGGTGTAGAAGATGCGGCGGAAGGTCGGGTCCTGGTCGGCGGCCCATTCGTCGAACACCAGCACCGGGCGCTCTTCCAGCCAGGCATTGACCAGCGCCAGGCGTTTGCGCTGGCCGGTGGACAGGTCGGTGGTGGTGAAGCTGCCGTCCCTGACGCTGACCTTGTGCGCGATTTCCAGCCGCTGCAGGTATTGGTTGGCATCTTCGGGAATGTGCTGGTCGCCCTGGACCACGTCATCGAACAGGTAGTAGTCGGCAAAAATCGTGGTGAACAATTGGCGGTAGTCGTCGCGATTGTGCGCATCGATGCCTTGGCCGTTGAGCAGGATCGATCCCTGTTGCGGCGCGTAGAGGCCCAGCAGCAACTTGATCAGGGTGGTCTTGCCGCAGCCGTTTTCGCCGACGATGAAAACGATGTCGCCTTGCTCGATGGTCAGGTTCACCGGGCCCAGGCGAAACGCGTCGCTGCCGGGGGCGGCGGGGAAGGCGTAGCTGACGTTGTCCAGTTGCAAGCGGTTGACCACCGTCGGCGAGGTGCCTTTGTCGTTGAGCAGCAGGTGCGGCTCGGGGGAGGAAAACTGGCTGGACAGTTCGGCGATGCGGCGAAAGGCAATGCGCGCCCGGCTGACGATCGGCAAGGTGCTGACCAGGTGCTCGATCGGGCCTTTCATGTACAGCAGCACCAGCACGAAACCGCTCATCACCGCTTGGTCGGCACTGGGCCAGAACGATTGCAGGGCCAGCGCCAGGCCGATCACCACGAAGAACAGCATCGAGCCCAGGGTCTTGGCGATCACGAAGGTGTTGATCGAACGCACCTGTGTGTTACAGATGAAATCGGCGGTGCCCTGGATGCCCTTGACGAACATGCGCTGGCGGCGCGGGCGGTGGATGCGCAACTCCTTGGCGCCGCCGGCAATGGCGTTGTAGTGCTTTTGCAGATCGTCCTCGGCATCGCGGGCGGCCATGAAACCCTGGATGCCCTTGCCCTGGGCGTAGAACTGGATGCCGGTGCCGATGGCAATCGCCAGCACCATCATCAGGAACATCGGCCACGACAACATCGCCAGGTAGCCCATGCAGCCGAGGGTCACGGTCAGGGAAATCGCCAGCGGTGCGAAGGCGAAGGCGAAGTCGCTGATGGTGTCGACATCGTGGGTCAGCACCGGGATCAGCCGGTGGCTGCGGTAGCGCTCGATCTGCTCGATGGGCGCTGAAAGCACCTTTTCCCCAAGGGTTTTGCGCAGCCTGGCAATGATGTGCTGGCCGACGTAGTTGGTGCCGATGTCCGAGCAGATCGAACTGCCCAGGGCCAGCAGGCACAGGCCGCCGAACAGCGCGACCACGCCTTGGGTCAGGCCATTCGGCGAGTGCAGCGCGTTGTTGATGGTGGCCAACAGCGCCGTCACGCTCAGGCCACCCACCATGCCCAAAAGGATCGACAGACTGACGACGAGCCGGAACGGTTTGAGGAGGGTGAACAATTCATGAATTGCACCGCGCGTTGGCTGGGTCATGAGCAGAGGGTTCCTTGGGTCTTGAGGCAGATACCCAGTAGAACGTCTGGTGGAGGGCTTAATTTAAAGGGTGGGAGACGGGTGGCGGGGGCTCGGTCCGCTGACAGGGTACAAATCAGTGTGGGAGCGAGCCTGCTCGCGAAGGCGGACTATCAGTCAACTTCTACTGCGACAGGCAGACCGCTTTCGCGAGCAGGCTCGCTCCCACAGGATGGGGAAGCTAGAGAGTGCGCACGACGCGAAATCCGATCCAGTCGCCACGGGTCTGCGGGTCGATGTCATTGCGGTTGCCCGAGCGGGAAAACACTGGCGCTTCGCCCCAGTCGTTGCCACGGATGCGCAGGGTGTCGCAGTTCGGTTCGGTCCAGGCGCTGCCATCGGTGGGCGCGCCGACGTAGTCCGGGTGGTAGCAGTCGGCGATCCACTCGTAGACGTTGCCATGCATGTCGTACATGCCGAAGGCATTCGCCGGAAAGCTGCCCACCGGTGAGGAGTAACTGTAGCCATCGGTGGGGCCGTAGGTGTTGGCATGGGTGGCGATGCTGTACTCGGTGCCGGGGTCGAACGGGAAGGGGAACGCTCCCGTTGACCCGGCGCGGGCTGCGTACTCGCGCTGGGCCTCGCTGACGATGTGGTAATGCTGGCCGGTTTTCATCGACAGCCAGGCGACGTAGGCGCTGACTTCGGCGAAGTTCATGCACACCGCCGGCTGGCGCGGGTCCTGGGGGTAACTCGGTTTGCCATTGGTGCATGCCCGGCCGGGGCGGGTGTCACCATCGGGCAGGGTGACTCCGGTTTCCTTCATGTATTGGGCCCATTCGCCAGCGGTGATCTGGTAGCGGCTCATGGCGAAGGGTTTGTCGAACGTCACCTCATGCATCGGGCCTTCATCTGGCTCGCGGCCGACCTCGTCGTCCGGGGTGCCCATGGTGAAGGTGCCGGCGGGCAGCACCACCATTTCCGGGCAGTTACGGCAATCCTTGAAGACCTTGCCGGGCAACGGCGCGGTGTAGGCCTGGGCGAGGCCGGGCAAGGCGCTGCCGAGCACGGCCAGCAGCGTCAGGGCGCCGAGTTTTTTCAGGGTGCTTTTCATAATGGCTCTCGCTCAGTCAGACCTGGTTGGCCAGCAGTTCCATCAGGCGGTCGATGTGCGCTTGGGTATTGAGCAGCCCCGGCGACACACGAATGATCGGCCCGACATCCCGGTCCACGGCATCGCACACCACGCGCTGATCCATCAGGTAATTGGCGACCTCCTCGCAGTCCCGGTTCTTGATGCGGAAGAAGGTGAAGCCGGCGGAATATTCCGGCGACAGCGGCGTGACCAGCTCCACCGACGGGTGTGCCTGCAAGCGTTTTTTCAGGTAGCTGTTGATGGTGTGAATGCGCATCGCCACCTCGGCCTTGCCCAGCTCCAGGTGCAATTTGAAAGCTTCGGTCAGCGCCCAGCGGTGTTCGAACGAATGGTAGCCGCCGTAGGTCATCACCGTGGAAAACCGGGTGGCTTCGGAGAAGGTCGGGATGGTCGGGGTCACGTCCTTGAGCTCGTCGGAGCGGGCGCAAATGATCCCGGTACCCCGTGGGCCGAACATCCATTTGTGGGTGCCGGCAATGAAGAAATCGCAGTGCATGTCCGGGAAGTCGACGTTCTCCACGCCGAAGCCGTGTACGCCATCGATCACGTAGAGGATGCGGTCCTTGTCGGCGCGGCCACGGTTTTTCTCTTCCACCAGTTTGCCGATCTCGCCGATGGGCAGCTTCACGCCGCTGCCGGAATGCACCCAGGTCATGCCCAGCACGCGGGTTTCGGGGCGGATGTTGCGTTCAATCGCGGCCAGCACTTCGGCGGTCGAAACCTTGTACGGGTCTTCGAACAATTTGATCTTGCGAACCTGGGTGCCGTCCTTCTGGGTGCGGTATTCGAACACGCTGTTGGCGGCGTAGTGCTCGTGTTCGCTGGTGAGGATTTCCTGATCCGGGCGCACGTGGATGCCGGCGTAGATCATCGCCAGGCCTTCGGTAGTGCTGCCGGTCAGGGCGATCTGCGACGGCTTGGCTTTCAGATAGCGACCGGCCCACACGCGCACCTCTTCTTCGCGGCGTTCGGTTTCGCCGCGATGCCAGTCCATGGCCAGGCCCGGGTTGCGATCCAGATTGGCGCGGTGCATCTCGATGGCTTCACGCACAGGCAGCGGGTGCGAGGTCACCAGGAAGTTGGCGAAGTGCAGGTAGTTCGGGTCTTGGGTGAAGAGTTGGCGCAACTGGTCCCATTTGTCCTTGGGCAGTGGCGCGGGGCTGGCGGCCCGTGCTGGCAGACTCACGGCGGAGACCAGGGGGATGCCGGCCGCGAGGATGCCGGCCTGCTTGAGGAATGAACGACGGTTGGTCATGGATTCGGTTCGCTTTGGCAAAGGAAAAATCAGTTTTGAACGACAGGCCGGGAGGACTTCTGCACCTGGTCCCAGACCCGCAGGAAGTTGCCGCCCCAGAGCTTGGCGATGTCGGCCTCGCTGTAGCCGCGGCTGATCAGTTCGGCGGTCACGTTGCGGGCCTCGCTGACGTCTTTCCAGCCGTCGAGGCCGCCGCCGTCGTTGAAGTCGGAACTGATGCCGACGTGGTCGATGCCGATTTTCTTCACGGCATAATCGATCGCATCGCCGTAATCCTTGAGAGTGGCCTTGGGTTCTTCGTCGAGGATCGAATAGAGCTGGCTGGCGTACTCGCCGAAGCGCTGCTCGGGCCAGACAGTGATCACCGGATCGCCGGGCATCAGCGCCATCTCCAGGCCTTGCAGCGGTTGCAGGTCGAAGCGGGCGCGCAGGGCGTTGAGCTTGTCCTGGGTGGCCTGGCTCAGCGGGCGGATATAGGTCGGGAAACCGACGATCTGCACCACGCCGCCGCTGTTCTTGATCAGCTGCATTTCCGGGTCGCTGAGGTTGCGCGGGATGTCCACCAGCGCGCGTGGTGCCGAGTGGGAGGCGACCATCGGCGTGCGGCTCAGTTGCGCGACTTGCTCCAGGGCCTTGGTCGACATCTGCGACACATCGATGATCACGCCCAGGTCGTTGAGGCGATGTACCGCTTGCTTGCCGATGTCCGACAGCCCACCCAAGGCGTCCCGCGAATCATTGAAAAACGGCAGCGGCCGTGACGAATCGGCCCAGGCGTTGTTGCCCACGTAGCTGAAGCCGAACATGCGCATGCCGCGCGCGGCCCACTTGTCCAGGGCGTTGAGGTCATTGCCCAGCGGATAGGCGTTGAGCATGCTGATGAACACCGCGAATTTGCCTTCGCCATGCAGGCGGCGGAAGTCGTCGGGGGTGTAGGCGATGGCTACTTGATTGGGGAAGTCACGCACCATCGCGCTGATGATCTTGTAGCGGGTTTCCTGCTCATGGCGGGCCTCGTCGACGAAACCGGCGGTAGGGCGATGGGGGGCGTTGGGGCCGTTCCAGATTTCCGGCCAGCCGAAAATCGTCAGCGCCGCACCGGACAGGCGCCCGCGCCCGGTCTTGATCAGGTCGAACTGGCCTTCGCCATCCTTGTCGACTTCATTGCCGGCGGTGCCGAAGTCCATGGGCACGGTGATGTGGCTGTCGAACGAGAGAATGCGTTCCTGCAACTGATCGGCCTGTTTCATCACCTTGACCGGGTAGCCTGGGTTGTCCCTGAACCCGTAGTCCCAGGCCGCGAAGCCTGCACCCGCGCTGATCGCCAGGGCCAGCGGCAGGCCGATGAAAAGAGCCTTTTTCGAACGTGGTTTTGTCATTGTCGTCTCAGTCAGGTTCGCCGCCCCGGATCAGGCGCAGGGGCCTTTGCTATCTGGGGGGAACGAGTGGCTGGCCGGAAAATTTAGCGCGGCTGATGGCCTCATCGCGAGCAGGGGAATGCGTTCTCCTGTAGGAGTGAGCCCTGCTCGCGATGCTTTTTAAATTTGCTCGGGCAACAAACGTTCTAGCTTGGATAAAGCCTGCTCCATGGCTGACACAGGTAGGGCAATGACGATTTCTCGACGATGGTTCCTCGCGGGTCTGGCGCTGACCGGTGCCGCCGTGCCGGCGGTGTATTACGGGCATCGCGAACTGACCAGGCCGGACCCGACCATCACCCCCGGCGAAGCCTCGTTCGACGTGGCGGATGTCGCCGGCCAACGTTTGGCGGATACCTTGCGCGGGGTCTGGCAGATTCGTTTCGAAGGTCGTGACGCCGGTATCGAAGGCTTGCCCCTCGAAGGCCTGGAGGTGTTCCTCGACATCGGCCACAAGGGGCGTGGTTTCAGTGGTTATCTCGACACCGCCGAGCGTTTGCGCTCCACCGAGGAGCCCCGTTACCAGGTGCTCGGCGATTTGTCCGGGGCCAACCCGAAGCAGCTGGCCTGGCGACTGCTGGGGGCCAGCGGCTGTTGCGATTACGAGTTCGACATGACCCTGGACGAGGTGTGGGCCGGTTTCGGTAACGCCGGCAGCGGCAGCCTCAGTGGGCGGGTGCTGGACCTGAATCGGCCACTGATGCTCACCGCCCAGGACAATCGATTCATTGCCGTCAAACGGGAATTCCCTGAAGCCCGGGAGCGCGCCGGCCTCAATCCGACCCTGCTGGCCTGGCTGGTATCCCCGGAACACCGGTTGTTCCACCAGCTTTGGCATGCCTCCCGGGACAAGTGGCACAAGCTGTCCGAAGACCAGCGCGGCGCCTTGCGCGGGCTCGGCTGGCAACCCGGACCGCGAGACAAAGAGCGTGACGCCCGAGGTGAACGCAAGGATCGCAACGGTTCGGGCGTGGACTTTTTCTTCATGCACCGGCACATGCTCGGCACCGCGCGCTCGATGCAGGACCTGCCGTCCTGGACGCACTTCCCGTTGCCGCAGCCGGAGCTGGCGCGGGACAGGCTCGGCTTTGCACGTTACTTCGACAACCACGACGGCACCGCTTTGCCGCCGACCTGGCTGGCCGAGGACGATGACGAGTACACGCAATGGGTCAGCGACATCAAGACTGGCGAGACCTATCACAGCAATTTCCAGGTCTGGGAATCGCGCTACCGCGATCCGCGTTACCTATCGACGTTGACCCTCGGTCAGTTCGGCTCGGAGGTCGAACTGGGCCTGCACGACTGGCTGCACATGCGCTGGGCTTCGGTGCCGCGTGATCCGTCCAACGGTCAGCCGGTGCCATTCGCCCGGGATCCGGCGGACTTTTCCGCACGCTGGTTTGCACCGGAAAACGATTTTCTCGGCGACCCGTTTTCTTCCCATGTGAGCCCGGTGTTCTGGCATTTCCACGGCTGGATCGACGATCGCCTGGAAGACTGGTTCCGCGCTCACGAGCGCTTTCATCCGGGGCAGGTCAGTCGGCTGCAGGTCAACGGCGTGCAATGGTTCGCGCCAGGGCGCTGGGTCGAGATCGATGACCCGTGGCTCGGCCCGAGCACCCATGGCTGCAGCACCACGCCCGGTTTGCAGACAGGCAAGTCAGTGGAAATGGACCCGGAAACCATGAAGCTGGCGCTGCGCATTACCTTTGGCGAAGACGAGAAGAAACTTGCCGGCTTGTTCCGTAAGGTGCCACAACGGCCGTGGTATGCGCGGCATTTGAAGGCTAAACAGAGCCAGGCTTGATACCGCGTTATCGTTCAATCGCGAGCAGGCTCGCTCCTACAAGGTTTAGTGTTTTCCGCATGGTTCGGGCACGACACAAATCATGTAGGAGCGAGCCTGCTCGCGAAGGCGTACTCACTGACGACAAAGATTACAAAACCTGCCACCCGCCACCCAACGCCTTGTACAGCGCAATACTCGCCTGCATCCGCGACAACCGCAGTTGCACGTTCAAATCCTGCGCCGCATACAGCGTGCGCTGGGTTTCCAGCACCGTCAGCAAATCCTCGGCCCCGGCCTGATAGCGGCTTTGCGCGATGTTGAACGCGGTCTGTGCCTGGCTCAGCTCTTCGCTCTGCCACCCGCGCTGTTCATCCAGTCCGCGAATGCTGTTGAGGGCCTTTTCGACGTCGGCGAAGCCGTTGATGATCGCGCCGCGATAGGTCTCCAGCAGTTCCTCCTGGCGTGCCGCGGCCTTGTCGCGCTGGGCGCCGAGGCGGCCGTTGTTGAACACCGGCGCGAGCAGCCCGGCGGTGATGTTGTAGAAGGGGCTGCGCAGAATGTCGTCGGCCCGGTCGGCGCCGGAGCCGATTTCGGCGGTGAGGGTCACGGTCGGCAGCATCGCGGCCCGGGCGACGGTGACGTCCGCCTGGGCCGCAGCCAGTTGCGCCTCGGCCCGGGCAATGTCCGGACGGCGGCTGAGCAATTGGCTGGGCACCCCGGCATTGATGGCGGGCCAGGTCAGTTGATCGAAGCGTTCCTGACCCAACGACAGCGCCTGAACCGGGCGCCCGAGCAGGGCGGCGAGGCTGATCCGTGCATCCTCGGCCTGTTGCTGCACCAGCGGCAGCTGGCGTTGCTGCGCTGCCACCAGGCTTTTTTGCTGCGCCAGTTCCAGGGCCGTTGCCGAGCCCGAATCGAAACGGGTCTGCACCAGTTTCAACACGCTTTGGGCATTGGCCAGATTCAACTCGGCGATGCGGCTTTGCTCCTGTAACGACAAGGCTTGCGCGTAGCCGTTGGCCACACCACTGAGCAACGTCAATTCCACTGTGGCCTGATCGAACTCGCTGGCTTGCAGACTGAATTGCGCACTGTCGCGACTGGCCCGTTGGCCGCCCCAGAAATCAATTTCGTAGCTGGCCGTCAGGTTCGCCGTGAAGTAGTCGACGGCATCGTTATCGCTGTCGGCATCGAGCTGACTGTAGCCGCTGCCGCGCAGCAGTTTCTGGCGATTGGCGTTGACCCCGGCCTTGACCTCGGGCAATTGCGAGCCGCCGGCAATCACCGTGTCGGCCTGGGCCTGGCGTACTCTCGCGATGGCTGCGGCCAGGTCGTAGCTGCCAAGCCGTGCCTGTTCGATCAGGCGCCCCAGTTGCGGGCTGCCGAAGCGGTTCCACCATTGCTGGTTGTCATGGACAGTGCCTGCGGTGTGCGGCGATTGCCAGGCGGCGGGCGGCTGGATGCCGCTGTCCGGGCGCTGGGCCGGGCTGCCACAGGCGCTGAGCAGCAGGCACAAAGTTAACAGGCTGAGTGGCGGCTTCATCAATCGATCATTCACTGGTAAGGGCCGTGACCGGGTCGAGTCGGGCAGCCTTGCGGGCCGGCATGTAGCCGAAAACGACACCGGTGACCAGGGCGCAGCCGAAGGCACCCAGCACCGCTATCAGGGAGAACGCGACAGCGACTTCGCTGACAATCAGCACGCCACCGACGATCAGCGCCAGGGCGATCCCGGTGAGGCCGCCCACCACCGAGAGCATCACCGCTTCAGTGAGGAACTGACGCAGGATGTCGCGCTGGCGGGCACCGGTGGCCATGCGGATACCGATCTCGCGAGTCCGCTCGCGCACGGTCATGAGCATGATGTTCATCACACCGATGCCGCCCACCAGCAGCGAAATCGCCGCAATCGAACCGAGCATCAGCGACAGGGTGTTTTGTGTGCGCGCCTCGGCCTGGATCATCGCCGCGTTGTTGGTCAGCTCGAAATCGTGCTTGCCGTCGTGCAGGCGCAGCATCAGTTGCTCGATGGCTTTTTCGGTTTCCTTGACCTTGCGCGCGTCGGCGGCGGCGATGGCGATGTATTCGGGATTGTGGGTGCCGAACAGGCGCACGCTGGCGGCGGAGTAGGGGATGGCGATGCGGTCGTCGCTGTCGGAGTCGCCGGAGCTGGCGCCTTTTTCCGCGAGCACGCCGACCACCTGGAAGGGGACGTTTTCGATCAGGATGTACTGGCCGATCGGGTTGGCCACGTCCTTGAGCAGTTTGGTCCGCACCTTGTGCCCGATCACCGCGACCGCCGCGGCGTTCTGTTCGTCGGCGTGGGTAAAGTAACTGCCTTCGACCACCGGCCAGTTGAAAATCGCCGGGAAGTTGGTGTCGTTGCCGCCGACGTAGCTCATGTGGTCGAGGTTGCCGAAACGCACCCCGGCCTCCTGGCCGTTGACCGGCATGATTCGTTTCACCTGGGGCAAGCTGGCAATCGCCGCGACTTCATCGAGGGTGACGATGCCCATGGGCGTACGCGGGTTGGGCGCCGAGCCGCTGAGGTAAATGATGTTGGAGCCGAACGCGCCCATCTGCGCCATCACCTGGCGTTTGCTGCCTTCGCCGACGGCCAGCATCACCACCACCGAGGCGACGCCGATGATGATGCCGAGCAGGGTCAGGGCGGTGCGGAACTTGTTGATCCACATCACTCGCCACGCCGCGTGCACGGCATCGACCAGTTCGCCTTTCCAGGCGCCAGTGGCTTCTGCGCCTTCGCTCAGGCGCCTGCGTAAATCGACGGCTTGCAGGGCGCCGGGGTTGGCCGAGTGTTGCGCGGCAGGATTGTCCCGGGCGCTGTCGCTGATGATCTCGCCGTCGCGGATCTCGATGATGCGTTTGGCCCGGGCCGCTACTTCGCGGTCGTGGGTGATGAGGATCACCACGTGGCCCTGGCTCGCCAGCTCGTCGAGCAAGGTCATGACCTCGGCGCCGCTGTGGCTGTCGAGGGCACCGGTGGGTTCGTCGGCCAGGATGATGTGGCCGCCGTTCATCAACGCGCGGGCAATCGACACCCGTTGCTGCTGCCCGCCGGAGAGTTGATGGGGGCGGTTGCCGGTGCGCGAAGCCAGGCCGAGGCGCTCGAGCAGGGCGGCGGCGCGGGCGTGGCGTTCGGCGGCGGGCAAGCCTGCGTAGATCGCCGGCATCTCGACGTTTTCCTGGGCCGAACCGGAGGGAATCAGGTGGTAGCCCTGGAACACAAAACCAAAGGCTTCACGGCGCAGCCAGGCCAGTTCGTCACTGTCCAGCGCCGCGACGTTTTCCCCAGCGAAGCGGTATTCGCCCGAGGTCGGGCGGTCGAGGCAGCCGAGGATGTTCATCAGCGTCGATTTGCCGGAGCCGGAAGCGCCGACGATCGCCACGAACTCCCCGGCATGGATCGACAGGTCGATGCCACGCAGCACGTGGACTTCAGGCGCGTCGCCACCGCCATAGGCTTTGCGGATGTCCGAAAGGTCGATCAGGGGCGTGTGCATTCAGCCGCCACTCCCGTCGACCGGGCCGATCAACAGGTGATCGCCCTCCTGCAGGCCGTCGAGGATCTGTACCCGCAGGCGGTCACTGATGCCGGTGCGCACGTTGCGCTGCTCGATGCTGCCGTTGCTGGCGACCACTTGCGCGGTCTGCCGGTCTGTCTGCGGGCCGGCCTGCAGGGCTGCGATGGGCGCGGTGAGTACGTTCTGCGCCTGATTGGCGACGAAAAATACCTGGGTGGTCATTTCCGCCATCAAGGCGTTGTCGGCGTTGTCGACGTCCAGCAACACGGTGTACAGCACCACGCGGGCACTCCCGCTTTTGCTGGTGCTGGCGGGGCTGCCGCCGCCCTGGCTGGTCTGGTCCAGCGGCTTGGGCGGGACGGGCAGGATTTGCCGCACGGTGCTGGTCCAGCGCCGGGTGCCGCCGCTCAGGGTGGTGAACCAGGCGTGCATGCCGGGTTTGACGTGGCCGATGTCGGCCTCCGAGACCTCGGCCCACACGGTCATTGGCGACAGTTTGGCGATGCGCAGGATCAGCGGCGTCTGCTGTTGGGCGTTGAGGGTCTGGCCGACCCGGGCATCCAGCGCGACCACGGTGCCGGCCATCGGCGCATAGATCCGCGTGTAGCCGAGCTCCGCCTGGTCGCTGCGCAGGCTGGCTTCGGCCTGGCGGATCTGCGCCTGGAACATGGCGACCCGTGCCTGGGTGGCGCGCAGTTCGGCCTGGGCGGTCTGCACGTCTTCTTCACGGGTGGCGCCGCCGGCGGCGAGGTTCTGTTGACGCTGGTACTTCTGCCGGGCCAGGTCGTGTTGCGCGCGCTGTTCCTGCAGCTGCGCCTTGAGATTTTCGACGGAGAAGCGCCCGGCATCAAGTTTGGCCTGTTGCGTGGACGGGTCGATTTCCACCAGCAACTGGCCTTCCTTGACCACATCGCCGACTTCCACGTGGATCTTTTGGATCTGCCCGGACGCCTGGGCGCCGACGTCGACATAACGCCGCGGTTGCAGGGTGCCCAATGCGGTGACGCTGCTTTCAATGTCGGCGCGGTTGACCTGGACGGTGACCAGCCCGTCGCGGCCCGGCGGGATGAACGGCCAGGCGGCGACGGCAACCACGGGGATCAGACAAAGTGCTGCAAGCAGGGCGCGTCGGGTCTGTCGGGGACGTTTCATGCGGGGTTCCAGCCTGGGAAAATCGGCCCGTCGTTCAGCGGCGGAGGCGGGCAGAGACGGGGAGCTGTCCTGTAAACGATGAACCGGGCACAGAATTTAGGCGACGACACAACCCACTGTAGGAGCGAGCTTGCTCGCGATGGCCGCAAGGACGACGCGATAAATCAGAAAATACGCATCATCGTTCACGACCATCGCGAGCAGGCTCGCTCCTACAGGGGGCGAGACAATTTATCGGGCAAGTTGAAGCAGTACTTTAAATCTATATGAGAATTACTATAAATTACGCGACTCGAACTGCCACTATCGTGCCACTGTGTAATTCAGCGGTCACCGAACCGGCTCAAGGACAGAAACCGCACCCCCGTGCGGACGGGAGTCATGTTGGAAAACTACTATCGCGAACTGGTGTGTTTCCTGAACGCCAGGCTGGGCAACCGTCAGGTGGCCGAAGATGTGGTGCATGACGCTTATCTGCGGGTCCTGGAGCGCTCCAGTGATACGCCGATCGAGCAGCCCCGGGCATTCCTTTATCGCACCGCCCTGAACCTGGTCATCGACGACCATCGACGCAATACCCTGCGTCAGGCCGAACCCCTGGACGTGCTCGACAATGAGGAGCGCTATTTCACCCCTTCGCCACAAAGCATGCTCGATCATGGCCAGCGCCTGGAAATGCTCCAGAGTGCCCTGGCGGAGTTGCCGAGGTTGTGCCGCGAGAGTTTTCTGCTGCGCAAGATCGAAGGCCTGTCCCATCCGCAGATTGCCGAGCAACTGGGCATTTCCCGGGCGATGGTCGAGAAGCACATAGTCAATGCCATGAAGCATTGCCGTATACGCATGCGACAGTGGGACGCCTAGTGATCCTGCGCGGTTAAATTTTTTTTCACGGTCCTCGTTCCTACTCAACAGACGACCTGTTGTGCGGCCCACGGCCTGTCAGGTCACTTAGGTTCAATGTCCCGCTATGGCGGGGAGCATCCAGAGGACACTGGAAATGACACAGGCAATTGCATCGCCCCTCGTTCACGACCTGATCGGCGTCGGATTCGGCCCGTCGAACCTGGCACTGGCCATCGCGCTGCAAGAGCGCGGGGCGAGCCAGGGCAATCTGGATGTGCTGTTTCTCGACAAGCAGGCCGACTACCGCTGGCACGGCAACACCCTGGTGACCCAGAGCGAGTTGCAGATTTCCTTCCTCAAGGACCTGGTAACCCTGCGCAATCCGACCAGCCCTTACTCGTTCGTCAATTACCTCAAGGCCCACGGGCGCCTGGTGGACTTCATCAACCTGGGCACCTTCTATCCGTGCCGCATGGAGTACAACGACTACCTGCGCTGGGTCGCCGGGCAGTTCACCGCGCAAAGCCGCTACGGCGAAGAAGTGCTGACCATCGAGCCGGTGCTGCACAACCATCAGGTCGAGGCATTGCGGGTGATTTCCCGCGATGGGAGCGGGCATCAGCAGGTGCGCACCACCCGTTCGGTGGTGGTCAGCGCCGGTGGTACGCCACGCATTCCCGAGGTGTTCAAGGCGCTCAAGGATGACGGCCGGGTGTTCCACCATTCCCAGTACCTGGCGCAGATGGCCAGGCAGCCGTGCGTGGACAACCGGCCGATGAGCATTGCGATCATCGGTGGCGGGCAGAGCGCGGCGGAGGCCTTCATCGATTTGAACGACAGCTTCCCGTCGGTGCAGGTGGACATGATCCTGCGCGGCTCGGCACTCAAGCCGGCCGACGATAGCCCCTTCGTCAATGAAGTGTTTTCGCCGGAGTTCACCGACCTGGTGTTCCAGCAGCCAGGCAGCGAGCGCGAGCGACTGGTCAACGAGTACCACAACACCAACTACTCGGTGGTGGACATCGATCTGATCGAGCGCATCTACGGCATCTTCTACCGGCAGAAGGTCTCGGGCATCGCCCGTCATGCGTTCCACACTCTGACCACGATCGAAAAGGCCACCGCCAACGAACGGGGCATCGAATTGGTGTTGCGCAACAACGCCACCGGCGAAGTCTCGCTGCGTCACTACGACGCCGTGGTGCTGGCCACCGGTTACGAGCGGCAGATGCACCGCAAGCTGCTGGCGCCGCTGGAGGAGTACCTGGGGGATTTCGAGGTCGATCGCCACTACAAGCTGATCACCGATGAACGCTGCAAGGCCGGGCTCTACATGCAGGGCTTTTGCCAGGCCAGCCATGGGCTGAGCGACACCTTGCTGTCGATCCTGCCGATTCGTGCCGATGAAATTGCCGGGTCGTTGTATGAGCATGGCAAGCATCGCGGGCATGGGCGGTCGGTGGTGGATTTGTTGTTGGCCACTGCCAGCTGAGTTTGCTGCGTCTGTAAGGCCGCCATCGCGAGCAGGCTCGCTCCTACAATGGACCGGTGTTCACAGGACCAATGTAGGAGTGAGCCTGCTCGCGATGAGGCCATTGAAATCACCCAAGACCCTCAATCCTGAACCCTTCCTGAAGAACCCCGCGATACCCCCGGCAAGACTTTGTAACGGGTTTACTCGCCAAACATCGGGGCGTAAGCTTCGCGCGTTTTCATCCATTACGGAGACCCACAGTGGGTACTTGTTCGAGTGACAGTTGTCGGCCGGTCTCGGTAACCGGCATTTTCTCGGCAAGATAACGCGCAGTCTCCTGTGCCGTTGTCTCGCCGACAAGCGAGCAGCGGCATCCCGATCATGGCCAGTTCCGGCCATGTCCCGACGTCCCTCTCATCGACGCTGAACAGTGCGTGGTTTCGACTTTTTGTCGTGGCCGCCGCTCTATCGACACGTCTGTCATTCGTGACCGGCGCGCCAGGCCTTGCTTTGCCGGTTGTTCCGGCGGCAGCGGCGTGGACCTGCCTGCTCGACGGTTTCCCGGCTGACCAAAGGGGCACCAGCCATGAAACTTACCCTCAAGGAATTCTTCGCAGGCTTCCTGCGTAACCGCCACATCGCCCGGCACTTCCGTCGCCTTGCGTTGCTGGAAACCTTCACCGACACCACGGTCAGCCGTGAAGTCCCGCCCACCCTGGCGCAAACCCTGGTGGCCGCTGCCGGCAGCGACACGGGGCAACTGCTCAACAATTTGGGCAGTCACACCGACGGTTTGAGCGAACTTGAAGCCGATGCCCTGCGCGAGCAATTGGGCCTCAATGAAGTCGAGCACGAACAGCCGCTGCCCTGGTGGACCCACCTGTGGCACTGCTACAAGAATCCGTTCAACCTGCTGCTGACCTTGCTGGCGCTCATCTCCTGGCTGACCGAAGACATGAAAGCCGCCATCGTGATTTTCTCCATGGTGGTGCTCTCGACCTTGCTGCGCTTCTGGCAGGAAACCAAATCCAACCAGGCCGCCGATGCCCTCAAGGCGATGGTCAGCAACACCGCCACGGTGATGCGCCGCGACCTTGAGGACCAGAGCGCGCAGCGTATCGAGTTGCCGATCAGGCAACTGGTGCCGGGCGACCTGATCGTGCTGTCTGCCGGTGACATGATTCCCGCCGATTGCCGGGTGCTCAGCGCCAAGGACCTGTTCGTCAGCCAGGCGGCCATGACCGGTGAATCGATGCCGGTGGAAAAATTTCCCCGCCAGCAGGACCGCGACACTATCAACCCCCTGGAACTGGACAACATCCTGTTCATGGGCACCAACGTGGTGTCCGGCACGGCCATGGCGGTGATTGTCACCACCGGCAACAGCACCTATTTCGGTGCCCTGGCCCAGCGCGTCGGCGCCACCGACCGGGCGCCGACTTCGTTCCAGACCGGGGTCAACAAAGTCAGCTGGCTGCTGATCCGCTTCATGTTCGTGATGGCGCCGCTGGTGTTGTTCATCAACGGTTTCACCAAGGGCGACTGGACCGAAGCGTTGCTGTTCGCGCTGTCGATCGCCGTGGGCCTGACCCCGGAAATGCTGCCGATGATCGTCACCTCGACCCTGGCCAAGGGCGCGGTGTTCCTGTCGCGCAAGAAAGTCATCGTCAAACGCCTCGACGCCATCCAGAACTTCGGCGCCATGGACGTGCTGTGCACCGACAAGACCGGCACACTGACTCAGGACAAGATCTTCCTGGCGCGCAACGTCGACGTCTGGGGCAACGCCTGCGATGATGTGCTGGAAATGGCCTACCTCAACAGCTACTACCAGACCGGCCTGAAAAACCTGCTGGATGTGGCGGTGCTCGAACACGTCGAGATCCACCGTGAGCTGAAAGTCGGCACGGCGTTTCGCAAGGTCGACGAGATCCCGTTCGACTTCACCCGCCGGCGCATGTCGGTGGTGGTCGCCGAGCGCGATCAACCGCACCTGCTGATCTGCAAGGGCGCGGTGGAAGAGGTGCTGGCGGTGTGCTCGCAGGTACGCCATGGCGAAGTCGATGAAGCCTTGAGCGAAGAATTGCTGGCGCGAATCCGTCAGGTCACGGCCACGTTCAACGGCGAAGGCTTGCGTGTCGTGGCGGTTGCTGCTCGGCCGATGACCGAAGGACGCGACACCTACAGCCTGGCCGATGAACAGGCACTGACGCTGATTGGTTACGTGGCGTTCCTCGATCCACCGAAAGAAAGCACTGCCCCAGCCATCAAGGCGCTGGCAGCCCATGGCGTGGCAGTGAAAGTACTGACCGGCGACAACGAGCTGGTGACGGCGAAAGTCTGTCGCGAAGTCGGCCTGGAACAGCAAGGCCTACTGATGGGCAACGACATCGAAGGCATGAGCGATGCCGAGCTGGCGAAAGCGGTGGAAACCACCAACGTCTTCGCCAAACTGACGCCATCCCACAAGGAGCGCATCGTCCGGCTGCTCAAGGGCAACGGACACGTGGTCGGTTTCATGGGCGACGGCATCAACGACGCCCCGGCGCTACGCACCGCCGACATCGGTATTTCGGTGGACAGCGCCGTGGACATCGCCAAGGAAGCGGCCGACATCATCCTGCTGGAAAAGAGCCTGATGGTGCTGGAGGAGGGCGTGCTGGAAGGGCGCCGGACCTTCGCCAACATGCTCAAGTACATCAAGATGACCGCCAGTTCGAACTTCGGCAACGTGTTCTCGGTGCTGGTGGCCAGTGCGTTCATCCCGTTCCTGCCGATGCTGCCGATGCACCTGCTGGTGCAGAACCTGCTCTATGACATTTCGCAGATCGCCATTCCGTTCGATAACGTCGATGAGGAAATGCTCAAGCAACCGCAGCGCTGGCAACCGGCGGATGTCGGGCGCTTCATGCTGTTTTTCGGGCCGATCAGTTCGATCTTCGACATCACCACGTTCGCCTTGATGTGGTACGTGTTCGACGCCAACACCCCGGATCACCAGACCCTGTTCCAGTCCGGCTGGTTCGTGGTCGGGCTGCTGACCCAGACCCTGATCGTGCACATGATCCGCACGCCGAAGATCCCGTTCCTGCAAAGCCGCGCGGCCATGCCCTTGCTGGTGATGACCGGGCTGATCATGGCTGTGGGGATTTTCCTGCCGATGGGACCGCTGGCGCATTACTTCAAGTTGCAGGCGTTGCCGTCGCTGTACTTCGTGTTCCTGCCGGTGATCCTGCTGGCGTACATGGCGCTGACCCAGGCGGTGAAGGGGTTCTACATTCGCCGGTTTGGCTGGCAGTAATGCTGCCAGATGTAGGAGCGAGCCTGCTCGCGATGGTCGTTAACGATAGCGCGTGTTTACTGGCTAAACGCGGCGTTCTTGAGTCCATCGCGAGCAGGCTCGCTCCCACAGGGATCGTGTGTTTTCCAAAGGATTCATCATGCAAGCCATCAACAACCTCAACCTGAACTCCCTGCTCGACACCCTGGTCAGCCTCAGCGCGGCCTTTATCCTCGGTGGCCTGATCGGTTTCGAGCGCCAGTACCGGCAGCGCACCGCGGGCCTGCGCACCAACGTGCTGGTGGCGGTGGGCGCGGCGATTTTCGTCGACATGGCCAACCGGCTCGCCGGTGCCGAAGGCGCTGTGCGGGTCGTCGCCTACGTGGTTTCCGGTATCGGCTTTCTCGGTGCCGGGGTGATCATGCGCGAAGAGGGCAATGTGCGCGGCCTCAATACCGCCGCCACGCTCTGGACCTCGGCGGCGGTCGGTGCCTGCGCCGGTGCCGACCTGCTGGCCGAGGCGTTGCTCGGCACCTTGTTTGTGCTGGCGGCAAACACCCTGCTGCGGCCGATCGTCAACAACATCAACCGTCAGCCGCTGGACGTGATTTCGGCGGAAGTCACCAACATCGTCTATGTCATTGCCCGACGCACGCAGCAGAAAACCGTGCTGGCCTTGCTCGAAGCCGAGCTGGAACGCAGCAACTACCCGGCCAGCGATGTCGATGTGCACGCCTTCGGCACGGATGAAATTGAAATCGAAGCCACCCTGGCCACCACCTCGGTCGATGGTGATGAACTGGATGCGCTGGTGGCACGGATTTCGACTTCGACCTTGGTGGTGCAGGCGTTCTGGAGTCCGAGTACCACGGAGTAAAGTCAGATTAACCGGCGTTTATTTAGGAATATTCCTACATAAATCTAGGAAGGTCTTCCGTAGGCTTTGCGACCTCTTGAAACCGACATCCTTTTGGAGGTGATCTTGCCGAACAAATCCTTGCGCATCCTGATCGCCGATGCGCAGCACTTCAACCGCCTGCGGATCGAGCGGCTGTTCAATCAGCTCGGCTACTTTCGCGTGGCACCGGTGCAGAGTCTCGACGAGCTCCTTCCACTGGTGGAGTACGGTTGCGAGCCTCTGGACCTGGTGCTCATCAATGGAGCGATGGCCAGCGAAGGGCTGGACCTGTTGAATTTCTTTACCGAAAACCCGCAAGTCCATCAGGCCTTTATCTTCAATGTACAGCAGGCGTCGTTGCCGCCAGTCGCGGGCAACGTCCAGCTCAGCCAGGCCGCGCTGCCTGACTTGACGTCCATTACGCAGCTGATGAGCGCCATCGAACATCGCCTACCGTTTGTCGGAACTGTCATTTCTGTCAGGTAGTTCTTTCCAGCCTTCCATGCAAAAGTCTGTGCGCAGCGTTGTGCCCCACCGCTGCGGTGCCTGGAGGGCATTTTTTGCCCGATCGTGTTGTTTTGCACGGGAGTTGTCATGAAGTCAGCACTGATTGTGGAAGATCATCCGGTGGTTCGCTCCATGATCCAACTCGTACTCAAGGGCGAAGGGTTCAAGCAGGTTTACGAGGCCTCCCGTGGCGATGAGGTCCTGGCGTTGATCCGGGAGCATCGACCGGATGTCGTGCTGCTTGATCTGGGTCTTCCCGGTGTGGCGGGGCTTGAGGTGATGGACCGTATCAAGGCCGAAAACACGCGATGTCGCGTGGTGGTGTTCACTTCACTGGAGGCCCAGTTCTATCAGGACCGCTGCATGCGTGCCGGGGCTGTTGCCTATGTTTCCAAGAGCAAGGACCTGGATGATCTGAAGGCGGCGGTGAATTCCGTTATGGCCGGCTATACCTATTTCGCCCAGATCTCCTCGAGCTCTGTGTCGATGGGGGAGTTGCAACGCAGCGAAAAGCAGTTGATCGAAAAGCTCTCCAATCGTGAGTTGACCATTTTGCAGTACCTGGCCCGGGGTTCGAAAAACCTGGAAATCGCCGAGATCATGCACCTGAGCTACAAGACCGTCAGTACCTACAAGACCCGACTCACCCTCAAGCTCAACGTGAGCTCGTCGGTGCACTTGAGGGATTTCGCCCTGCGCAATCATCTGATCTGAATGAACGCACTCCGACGACTGGCAGGTGGGGTGCTGATCGGCCTTTTTCTCTGGGCATCGACGGTCTGTGCACAACAGTCGTTGACCCTATTGGGGCGCTCGAGCGTCGAAGGCCTGAGCGTCAGGTTGTCGCAAACCGAGTCGCGCTGGCTACAGAAAAAGGGCCGATTGGTGCTGGCTGTCTCGGCGCCGGACTATCCCCCCTTCGAGTTCAATACGGCGGGCAAGGTATTCGAAGGCGTGACCGCCGATTACGCCGGATTGCTCGAACAATTGTTGAACGTCGCCATCGAGGTCCGACGTTATCCGTCCCGGGCCGATGCGGTGCGGGCCATCAAGGAGGGGCAGGCAGACCTGCTGGGAACGGCCAATCGATTTGAAGCCGAAGATCCACAGCTGCAGATGTCCAGCGCCTATGCGGTCGATCAACCGGTGCTGGTCACCCGCACCGATTTCCCTCCGGTGCTCGACCCGACACTGGCCGGCAAGCGGCTGGTGATGCTGTATCACTACTTGCCCGAATACAGCGTGCAACAGTTCTATTCCAGGGCGCAGGTCCAGTTGTTTCCCTCGACATTGGCGGCGATGGGCGCCGTAGCGTTCGGCCAGGCCGATGTCTACCTGGGTGATGCGATCAATGCCCATTACCTGATCAGCAAAAATTACCTGAACAACGTGCAACTGACGGACTTCTCGCCCATGGAATCCGGGCGTTTTGCCTTTGCGATGGCCCGCGACAACGATTCGCTGTTGCCCATCGTCAACAAGGCGCTGGCGGCCATCACCACCAATGAACAAATGAACATCCTGCGCCGCTGGGGGGCCAACGGGGTGTCTTTCCCGGGCACTCAGTCATTGCAATTGAGCGTGGCCGAACAGCACTGGCTCGAACGGCACCCGCGGGTGAAGGTCGCAATCAACGAAAATATCCCGCCGATTTCATTTGTCGACAGCGAAGGCAAGTTCCGCGGTATTGGCGTCGATGTGCTGACGAAAATCAGTTTGCGCACCGGCTTGCAATTCGACATCCGGGGCATGAAGTCGGTGGCCGAGATGATGACCGCCATCAAAAGCGGGCAAATCGATGTCCTGGCGGGTATCGGCCTCAGCTCCCAGCGTGAAGATGAATTGCTGTTCACCCGCGCGTTTCTGAGCAGCCCTTCGGTGCTGGTGACCCGCGTGGACACGGACAGCCCCAGGACGCTGGATGACATGGCGGGAAGGACGTTGGCGCTGACCCAGGGCAACATTGTCGGCGAGTACCTTCGCCAGCATTACCCGCAGATCCAGCTGGTGGATGCGCCCCTGTCGACGGACGCCATGGAAATGGTCGACCAGGGCGAGACTCAGGGCGGCATCAACTCCCTGATCAGCGCCCGTTACCTGATTTCCCGGCAGTATCGCGATCGCCTGCAAGTGACCAGCACCGTGGGCACCGACCCTGCACGAAGCACCCTGGCGACCAGCCGCGAGGCCACCGAGCTGCATTCGATCCTGGACAAGGCGCTGTTGAGCATCCCCCCCGAAGAAATTGACGAGCTGACCCAGCCCTGGCGCTTTGACGCAATGGTCGAGCAGAGCTATTGGCTACGACACCGGCAGGCGATCGTGCAGGCATTTGCGCTGGCGGGTGTCTTGCTGTTGCTCGCGTTGGCCGGGATTGTGTGGCAGCGCCGACAGATTCGCCAGCGTCAGCAATTGCTCGGGCAATTGCAGGAAGCCAAGGACGCGGCGGACGATGCCAACCGGGCCAAGACCACGTTCCTGGCCACCATGAGCCATGAAATCCGCACGCCGATGAACGCGCTGATCGGCATGCTCGAACTGGCACTGAAACGGGCCGATGAAGGGGAGACCGACCGCGCCGCCATCGAGGTGGCGTCCAACGCCGGGCAACAATTGCTGGATTTGATCGGCGACATTCTGGACGTCGCCCGGATCGAATCCGGGCATTTGTCGCTGGCGCCGGAGCGGGTCAATCTGCAAGCGCTGGTGACGTCGGTCTGCCGGGTTTTCGAAGGGCTGGCGGTGCAGAAGAATCTGCAGTGGCGGGTCGAACTCGACGAACACAGTGACTGTGACGTGATGCTCGATCCCACGCGCTTCAAACAAGTGCTGTCCAATCTGCTGAGCAACGCGATCAAGTTCACCCGTGAAGGCCAGGTGAGCCTGACACTGCGGGTGCGGCCTCAAGCCCCGGCGCACCTCTCCGTCAGCGTACAGATCGAGGACAGCGGCATCGGCATCAGCGCGCTCGACCAGCAACGTCTGTTCAGCCCGTTCGTGCAGGCGGGTAACAGTCAGCAGAGCGCCCGGCAAGGTTCCGGCCTGGGCCTGGTGATCAGTCGTACCCTGTGCGAAATGATGGGCGGCCGGTTGCACCTCGACAGTGAGCTTGGGCGCGGCACGCGGGTGGATATCAGCCTGGTGCTGCCCGCGCTGCAAGCATTGCCAGCGGGGGGGATGCCCCAGGATCCGGCGCAACTCACGACCCGGGCGTTGTCGATTCTGGTGGTCGATGATTACCCGGCCAATCGCCTGTTGCTCTCGCGGCAGCTGAGCTATCTGGGCCACAGCGTGGTGCTGGCGGAGGACGGGGCGCAGGGGCTTGAACAGTGGCGCAGGCAAGGGTTCGACCTGGTCATCACCGACTGCAACATGCCGCAGCTCAGTGGTTATGAATTGGCGGGTGCGATACGCGAGCAAGAGCGGGTGCAGGGGTTGTCGTCGACGCTGATTCTGGGTTTCACCGCCAATGCGCAGGCTGAGGAGAAGGCTCGGTGCCAGGCGGCGGGCATGGACGATTGCCTGTTCAAGCCCATTCGCCTGGTGGATTTGCAGGCGTGGCTGGCCCAGCGGTTTTCCAGCACACCCTTAACGGCTATCGATGATCCTGGCGTCGCCGAGTTCGATTTGAGCGGGCTGGAGCGCTTTGCGGATGCGGACCGTGAGCTGATCGATCAACTGTTGCACGATCTGGCGCTGAGCAACCGCGAGGATCGCGTGCATTTACTGGCCTTGCACGCCGGCGGCAATCGCCCGGGCTTGCAGGAACTGGCACACCGGATCAAGGGCGGGGCGCTGATGGTGCGCGCGCTCGCCCTGGTCGAGTGTTGCGAACAGCTGGAGCAGGCGTGCAATGACGGCCGCGCGGCAATGATCGATGGCGCCGTCGACCGGTTGCAGCAGGCCATGGCCCGTCTGGACCAGCGTCTGGAGCAGGATTGAGCCTCAATCCCAGTTCGGTGCGATGCCTTTCGGGCTGGTCAAGCGGTGGCCACGATCCAGCGTTGCGATCAGGGCCATGTCGGCCTCGCTCAAGGTCAGCTCGCGAGCCTTCAAGTTGCTTTCAAGGTTGGCCCGGCGAGTGGAAGACGGGATCACCGAGTAACCCGATTGCATGGCCCAGGCCAGGGTGACCTGCGCCGGTGTCGCTTGCAGGCATTCGGCGATCTGCTGGATGAGCGGGTCCTTGAGGACTTCACCGTAAGCCAGGGTCATGTACGAGGTGATACCGATGCCCTGGCTGCGTGCGAATTCGACGACCTCGCGGTTTTGCAGGTACGGGTGCAGCTCGACCTGGTTAGTGGCGATGTGCTCGGCACCGATGGCCGCGACTGCCTTTTTCATCAGGTCGATGGTGAAGTTGGACACGCCGATCTGCCGGGTCAGGCCTAGGCGTTTGGCTTCGAGCAGAGCGCCCATGAACTCTTCGACCGGCACCTGATCTTCCGGCGACGGCCAGTGGATCAGGGTCAGGTCCAGGTAGTCGGTCCGCAGTTTGCGCAGGCTTTCTTTCAGACTGTCGATCAAACGATCACCGGCCAGGTTGGCGACCCAGATCTTGCTGGTGATGAACAACGCCTCCCGGGCGATGCCGCTGGCGGCGATGGCTTCGCCGACGTCGGATTCGTTCTCGTAGATTTGTGCGGTATCGATCACCCGGTAGCCGAGCGCCAGGGCGGTGCTCACCGAATCGATGACCACCTGGCCTTGCAAGCGAAAGGTACCCAGGCCGAAGGCGGGAATGGACATTGATGACTCCAGAGGTTGCAGTGGGAATGGGCGGCAGTATCCGCGCCTGCATCCGTGAGAAAAACCGCTGGAGCGGCAAAGCAATGTTTACCGAAAGTCATGAATCATCGGCAGCTTGCAGCATTGATGGTGCCGGCCTCATCGCGAGCAAGCTCGCTCCCACAGGGGATTTGTGGTGCATATAGATCCAATGTAGGAGCGAGCCTGCTCGCGATAGCCATCACTCGGTCTAAACCCTTGCCCCCGACTCTAGGCAATATCACTGCGACTGAATTCCTCCCCGAGAAAGTCGATCAACGTGCGCACCGAAGGCAGCAAACCCCGACGCGAAGGGAAAATCGCATGAATCACGCCGCTTTTCGGTGCCCAGCCCGGCACCAGTTCCACCAGTTGCCCGGCAGCGATTTCATCGCGCACCACCACACTGGGCAGGTGCACGATGCCGATCCCGGCGACCGCCGCATGGCGCAAGGCCAACAGGTCATCGGTGACCATGCGCGGCGCATGCCGGATCATCGCGGTGCTGCCATCGGCCCCGAACAGTTCCCACTGATATTCGCGTTGCGCCGCGCCCCAGTGCAGGCTCGGCAAACCGCTGAGGTCGGCCGGGGAGGCCGGTGTCGACAGGCGCGATAAATAGGCCGGGCTGCCGACCACGCTCTGGGTGCTGTTGCCCAGCACCTTCATCACCATGTCGGTGTTTTCCAGCGGCGGAAAGCGTACCCGCAGCGCAATGTCGAAGCCTTCGTGAATCAGGTCGACCCGACGGTTGGTGCTCTCGATGAACAACTCCACCAGCGGGTACTTGAGCATGTAGCGGGTCAGCATCGGCCCGACCCAGGAATTGAGCAGCGCCGTCGGGCAACTGACACGCACCAGGCCCTGGGGCTCGGAGCGGTTGCGCTCGATCAGTTCGGCGGCGCTTTCCGCCTCCACGCGCATGGCCAGGCAGCGCTGGTAATAGGCCTGGCCGATTTCCGTCAACGAGCAATGCCGACTGGTGCGGTGCAGCAGGCGCACGCCGAGGCGCTCTTCGAGTTCGGCAATGCGTCGGCTGAGCTTGGACTTGGGCATGTCCAGTGCCCGGCCGGCCGCGGCGAAACCGTGATGCTCCACCACCTGGGTGAAGTAGTAGAGGGTGTTGAGGTCTTCCACCATCGTTCTCCAAATAGAACGCTAAAGCTGATTTTTGCAGTCTAGCGCAGCAAAGGTCACGGTTTTAAGCTTTGTCCATGGCTTCACTCACCTCATCAGGAGACACCATGAAAAACATCATCGGTATCTACACCAGCCCACGGACCCATTGGGTCGGCGACGGTTTTCCGGTTCGCACGCTGTTTTCCTATGACAACCTGGGCAAGCACATCAGCCCGTTCCTGTTGCTGGATCACGCCGGCCCCGCTGAATTCACCCCGACCACCGAGCGACGTGGCGTTGGTCAGCATCCGCATCGTGGCTTCGAAACCGTGACTATCGTTTACAAGGGCGAGCTGGAGCACCGGGACTCCACCGACAGTGGCGGCAAGATCGGCCCCGGCGATGTGCAATGGATGACCGCTGCCTCAGGGATCCTGCATGAAGAGTTCCACTCCGAAGGATTCGCCAAAAGCGGCGGCACCCTGGAGATGGTGCAACTGTGGGTCAACCTGCCGGCCAGGGACAAAATGGCCGACCCCGGCTACCAGACCATTCTCGACGGCGACATCCCGAGCATCGCCTTGCAGGACAACGCCGGCAGGCTGCGCCTGATCGCCGGTGAGTTCGACGGTCACAAGGGCCCGGCGCACACCTTCACCCCGGTCGACGTATGGGACATTCGTTTGAATGCCGGCAAGTTGCTCACCCTGGATCTGCATGAAGGGCGTAACACCGCACTGGTGGTCTTGCGCGGCACGGTTCAGGTCAATGGCCTGGAATCGGTGCGCCAGGGGCAACTGGCCCTGTTCGATCGCAAGGGCGATCAGCTGACCCTCGAAGCCAGCGAAGACGCGGTGGTGCTGTTGCTCAGCGGCGAGCCGATCGACGAGCCGATCGTCGGTCATGGGCCGTTCGTGATGAACACCGAGCAAGAAATCCACCAGGCCTTCGCCGACTTCCAGTCCGGTCGCTTCGGCCGGATGCACGCTTAATTCGCAGCGCTTTTACACCCGACTCTACACAGGATGAGTAGGCCGGTTTTCAGGCCAGGGATGGCTGTTGCCCAAAAGAAAGAGGAAACGCACATGAATACTGTCTACGCGGCCAACTTCAACGGCCAGAAACCGACCATCGACCCCAATGACAGCGCGATGCTGTTGATCGATCACCAGAGCGGACTGTTCCAGATCGTCAAGGACATGGACGTGCCCCAACTGCGCGCCAACGCCATTGCCCTGGCCAAGGCCGCGACCCTGCTGAAAATGCCGGTGATCACCACCGCTTCCGTTCCCCAGGGGCCGAACGGGCCGTTGATCCCGGAAATCCACGAGGCCGCACCCCATGCGCAATACGTGGCGCGCAAAGGTGAAATCAACGCCTGGGACAACCCGCAGTTTCACGCGGCGGTCAAAGCCACCGGCAAGAAAACCCTGGTGATCGCCGGCACGTTGACCAGCGTGTGCCTGGCGTTCCCGTCCATCGCCGCCGTGCATGAAGGCTACAAGGTGTTTGCCGTGGTCGACGCCTCCGGCAACCACTCGAAACTGGCCACTGATCTGACTGTTGCCCGTCTGGCCCAGGCCGGGGTGGTGCCGATCGACATCATGGCTACGCTATCCGAACTGCAAGGCTCGTGGAACCGTCCGGATGCCGAGCAGTGGGCGGCTGTCTATGCCCAGGCCATGCCGCATTATCAATTGCTGATCGAGAGTTACCTCAAGGCCCAGCAAGTGGCGAACGAACACGAGGCGCTGGACTCTCAGCGCTGATCGGTGACCCCACGCCGATTTCCACTCGGCATCGATAACACGCGAGGACTACTGCAATGACTACTTCCTACAAGCGTCTGGACAAGGACAACGCCGCGGTTCTGATGGTTGATCATCAGGCGGGCCTGTTGTCACTGGTGCGCGACATCGACCCGGATCGATTCAAGAACAACGTGCTGGCCCTGGCCGACCTGGCCAAGTACTTCAAACTGCCGACCATCCTCACCACCAGTTTCGAAACCGGTCCCAACGGACCGCTGGTGCCCGAGCTCAAGGCACTCTTTCCGGATGCGCCGTACATCGCTCGCCCGGGCCAGATCAACGCCTGGGACAACGAAGATTTCGTCAAGGCGATCAAGGCCACCGGCAAGAAGCAACTGATCATCGCCGGTGTGGTAACTGAAGTGTGCGTGGCGTTCCCGGCGCTTTCGGCACTGGCCGAAGGTTTTGAGGTGTTCGTGGTCACCGACGCGTCCGGCACTTTCAACGAACTGACCCGCGAATCGGCGTGGAACCGCATGACCGCTCAGGGCGCGCAACTGATGACCTGGTTCGGCCTGGCCTGTGAACTGCACCGCGACTGGCGCAACGACATCGAAGGCTTGGGCACGCTGTTCTCCAACCATATTCCGGATTACCGCAACCTGATGACCAGCTACAGCACGCTGGCCAATAGCAAGTAATCCAGCCAACACGCTTTCCCCTGTGGGAGCGAGCCTGCTCGCGATGACGGTACAACAGGCACTGATGTAGTGACTGTCAGGCCGCCATCGCGAGCAGGCTCGCTCCCACATTGGTTTTGTGGTGATTGCAGAAACCAGCCAAATCAATTGCTCCTACACTATGGCCAATCCATGCGATCTTCGCGTTATTGACCCTGGCTGGAGTTGCTTGATGCTGTCATTGCTCACCGAACACCCATTGTTTTGCGCGATGGCGCTGATCCTGATCGATCTTGGGTTGTGGTACTTGCTCAGTGCCGTTGGCAGCGCCTGGCGGCTGCTGGTGCGGGTGGTAATTTTTTCGTTGTTCAGCCTGCTGTTGTTCAACGAAGGCATGAACCCGATGGAGCCAGCGCCCTGGGCCGACAACGTACCCTTGCATCTGGCGGCCACCGGTTTGCAAATCGGCTGGTGGTTGTTCGGTGCACGGACCCTGACCGTGCTGATCGGCGCGGTGATGATGCAACGGGTCGGGCATACCGGGCGATTGCTTCAGGATCTGCTCGGTGCGGTGATTTTCCTGATCGCGATCATTGCCGCCCTGGCCTATGTGCTCGATCTGCCGGTCAAGGGCGTGCTGGCGACGTCCGGTGCGTTGGCGATCATCGTCGGCCTGGCCTTGCAAAGTACCCTCAGCGACGTGTTCTCCGGGATCGTCCTGAACACCACCAAGCCTTATCAACTGGATGACTATATTTCCATCGATGGCATGGAGGGCAAGGTGACCGACATCGACTGGCGTGCCACGCGCATGCAGACCTCTCAAGGCAGCATGGCGGTGATTCCCAATTCACTGGCGGCCAAGGCCAAGATCATCAACTTCAGTCGGCCGAGCGATATTTTCGGCATATCCATCTCTGTGGAACTGAGTCCGCATGCGCGACCGAACACCGTGATCGATGCCCTGGAGCGTGCCATGCAGGGCTGTCGCCTGCTGCTGGATAAACCAGCGCCTAACGTCGCCCTGAAAAACGCCAGCAGCGCCGGGGTGGAGTACGAAATCAGCGGGTTTGTCGCGTCGATGAGCGAGAAGCGTGAGGTGCGCAATCAACTATACGATCTGGCCTACCGGCACTTACAGGCATCCGGGATCAACTTGTTGTCGAGCGTGGAACTCGACCCGCCGGTCAACTTGACACGGCAGCGGGCGTTATTGGACAGCTCGCCGATTTTCTCCACCTTGCGTCAGGAAGAGAAAGACACCTTCAGCCAGAACATGACACTGCAAACCTTCCGTGCCGGGGAGACGATTCTGGAAGCGGGGGAGGTCAGCGATCACTTGTACATCATTGAGTCCGGCGTGGTCTCGGTGACGTTGATGCGCCACGGGGCGCCATTCGAATCAGGGCGCATGGGGCCGGGGGAAGTGATCGGCGAGGCCGGGATCCTGGCCGACAGTTCGGTGCCTGCGCAGTTCACCGCCAAGACCTTCTGTGGCCTGTATCGCATCGAAAAATCCTACCTCAAGCCATGCCTGGATGCCCGTCACGACATCAGCGATGCAATGAAAACCTTGCTCGATTACCGGCTGCTCAAAGCGAAAACCCTGACTCAGGACCTGCCGGTGGCACAGGCGAAAAAGGGCTTTTTGCAGTGGTTGCGCAATCGGGTGTGAATGGCCGCTGCGCGGTTCGTCGGATCGCCGCCCGGAGCCGGCTCGCTCCCACAGGGAAATGCGGTCAAATGTGGGAGCGAGCTTGCTCGCGATGACGGCAGTGAGCTCAGCAAAAGTGAAGAGTGAAACCCATCACACCCTCGCCAATGGCCTCCTCGACTTCTGGAAGATTGGCTATTTGTGCAGACCGGTCGTGGGACTAACGTAGTGACACACCCACTTGCCCTGGAGCATGCCATGCAATCCCGTATCGATTTCTACACCGCTTCCCCTGACGCCCTCAAAGCGATGATCGCCCTGGAAACAGCGGTGTCGAAGTTGCCGCTGGAAAAAAACCTCATCGAACTGGTCAAGCTGCGCACCTCGCAAATCAACGGCTGCGCTTTTTGCCTGGACATGCACAGCGCCGATGCCCGCAAGGGTGGTGAGTCTGAGCGTCGCCTGGCGACACTGTCGGCCTGGCGCGAAACGCCGTTCTTCACCGAGCGTGAGCGCGCCGCACTGGCCTGGACCGAATCCCTGACCCTGATCAGCCAGACCCATGCCCCGGACGAAGACTATGAGCTGGCTACCGCCCAGTTCGATGCCAAGGAATTGGTCGACCTGACTGTCGCCATCACCACCATCAATGCCTGGAACCGCCTCGCCATCGGCTTCCGCAAAATGCCCCAGGCCTGACCCGCACAAGCATCAATGCGCATCGGCACTCGGCGCGGCCGGTGGTTGCACCTTGCGCATCAGGGGCACCATCGCCGTGGCGATAATGAAGCAGACCATGATCATCAGGAACGCGTCGCCATAGGTTTGCGTCTGGGCTTCGCGGTAGGTCAACAACCATAACTGATGCAGGCTGGCGGTGACCCCGGCGTCACCGCCCTGACCGAGAGCGGCGAAGTTGTTACTGACTTGGGACAGCCATTGGTTGAGCGCCTCGTTGGTGCTGTTGAGGTTCTCCGCCAGCCGGGTGAAATGCAGGTTGGTGCGGTCGTTGAGGATGGTCGCGCAGGCGGCAATGCCGATAGCCCCGCCCAGGTTGCGCATCAGATTGAACAACCCCGACGCATGCTTGAGCCGTGCCGGCGCCAGGCCGCCGAGGGTCAAGGTCACGGTTGGCGGCACCGCCAATTGCTGGGCAATTCCTCGCAGGGCTTGCGGCAGCATCAATTCCCTGGCCCCCCAGTCATGGGTGATCGGGCTGAAATCCCACATCGATAACGCGAACAACCCAAGGCCGGTCATCATGATCCAGCGCAGGTCGATGCGGTTGGCCAGAAAGGCATACAGCGGAATCGCCATGATCTGGAACACCCCGGTGGAGAAAACCGCCAGACCAATGTCCAGCGCACCGTAGCCACGCACCCGGCCGAGGAACAACGGCGTCAGGTAAATGGTGGCGAACAGGCCGATGCCGGTGACGAACGAAAAGAAACAGCCGAGGGAAAAATTGCGGTCCTTCAAGGCGCGCAGATCGACAATCGGATTGGCCACATGCAGGGTCCGGCCGATGAACGCCAGCCCGGCCAGGCCGCTGATCCACGCGGTGGTCAGGATCGTGCGGTCGCTGAACCAGTTCCAGCGCGGGCCTTCTTCGAGGGTGTATTCCAGGCAGCCGAGGAACAGCGCCAGAAACACCATGCTCAAGTAATCCGCGCCTTTGAGCAGCGACAGTTCCGGCTGGTCGATTTTCACCAGCATCGGCACGGCCACGGCGACAAAGATGCCGGGGACCAGGTTGATGTAGAACAGCCAGTGCCAGGACGATATGTCAGTGATCCAGCCGCCGATCACCGGGCCCAGGGTCGGCGCCAATGAGGCCACCGCGCCGATGGTCGCGGCGGCGATCACCCGTTGCTTGCCGGTAAAGAACACGAAGGCCGTGGTGAACACCAGCGGGATCATCGAGCCACCCAGAAAGCCTTGCAGGGCGCGGAAGGCAATCATGCTCTGGATGTTCCAGGCCACGCCGCACAGCAGGCTGGTCAGGGTGAAACCCACCGCCGATGCGCAAAACAGCCAGCGCGTCGAAAACACCCGCGACAACCAACCGGACAGCGGGATCACGATGATTTCGGCGATCAGGTAGCTGGTTTGCACCCACGCGGTTTCGTCGGTGCCGGCGGAAAGCCCGCCGCCGATGTCACGCAACGAAGCCGAGACGATCTGGATATCCAATAGCGCAATGAACATGCCGATGCACATGCTGGCAAAGGCGAAGACCTTGGTTGTCGTCGCCATGTCCGCGGCATTGAACGGTTGCGCCGGGGCGGCGAGGGCGCGGCTCATGGCGCGCTGGCCACGGCTGGTGCTTGAGGCTCCTTGCGCGTGTCCACTTCAGCGGTCACCGACAACCCCGGACGCAAGTGGCCGAGCACACTGTCGGCCGGGTCGAGGTGGATCCGCACCGGCACCCGTTGCACGATCTTGGTGAAGTTGCCGGTGGCGTTTTCCGGTGGCAACACACTGAATTGCGAGCCGCTGGCAGGGGCGAGGCTGTCCAGATGACCGTGGAATTCCTGGCCCGACAGCACGTCGGCACGGATCACCACCCGTTGCCCCGGCACCATGCGGGCCAGTTGGTCTTCCTTGAAATTGGCATCGACCCACAGACCGCTGGCCGGCACCACCGAGAGCAATTGCGAGCCGGCCTGGGCATAGGCGCCGACCCGTGCCCGGCGATTGCCGATCACACCATCGACCGGCGCCTTCAGTTCGGTGTAGCCGACATTCAATTGCGCAAGGTCACGCTCGGCCCTGGCCTGGATCAAGGCGGCCCGGGCTTGTTGTTTCTGGGTGTCGATCACATTCAACTGGCGCTGCGCGGCCAGCAGTTCAGCCTGGGCGCGGTTGCTTTGGGCCTGGGCCGTCTTGAACGTGGTGTTGGCGCGCTGGGCGCTTTCCACCGAGACGGCGTTGGTGATCACCAGTTTTTTGTAGCGGGCATCGTCATCCCGCGAACGGGCGGTTTCGGCACCGGCGGCGTCGATGCCAGCGCGGGCCTGGCCAATGACGGCCTGTTGCAGTTGTTCGGTGGCGTCGAGGTTGGCCAGCAGGGCCTCCTGGGCGGCCACTGCGCCTTCGGCCTTGGCCAGGTTGGCGCGGTAGTCGCGCGAATCGAGACGGATCAGCACGTCGCCGGCCTTGACCTTCTGGTTGTCGGCCACCAGCACTTCGTCGATGTAACCCGCCACTTTCGGCCCGATCACCGTCACATCACCGCCGATGTAGGCGTCGTCGGTTTCCTCGATGAAACGCCCGGCAGACCACCAATGCACGCCATATACACCAGCCAGTACCAGTGCGGCGATGCCCAGTGTTGGCAACAGCAGGCGTTTAAGCTGGGGAGGTTTGGCGGCAGGCACCGGGGCAGCCAGGTCGGGTTCAGCGGTGGGCATGCTGGTCATGGAGGATTACCTGCTGGAGCGGGGGTTATTTATGATGAGTGTAATATGACGTATGTAATATTTTGAGGCAATTGGTTTTTGCTGCCGGTCGTCAGGTGATAAATGAGAGGGGGATCAGATTTTGAATACGATGAATAACTACTGTGGGAGAGGGGGATCAGATTTTGAGTTCGATGAATAACTACTGTGGGAGTGAGCCTGCTCGCGATAGCGGTGTGTCAGGCAACATCTTTGCCAACTGAACGGCCGCA